>DNFL01000026.1:0-4525 GCA_003486945.1 Hyphomonas sp.
CCGAAGCCCGCATCGGCTCTGCCCTCGCCCTCGGCACAGCCGCGCGCGCCAATCTCTTCCCGCGTGTCACGCTGAACGCCGACCTCTTCGGCCTCGTGCGCGATACCGGCGTTGCCTTCAACGAAGACTCGATCGGCCTCAACATCGGCCCCGCCATCAGCTGGGCAGGTCCGGACCTGCGCCGCGTCTATGCCAGCATCGATGCCTCCGATGCGCGCACCCGCGCCGTCGCTGCAGATTACGAATCCACAGTGCTCAACGCTCTCGCCGAAACAGAGACGGCGCTCTCCAATTATGTTACAGAGCGTCAGCGCCGCGCCGATCTTGAGGCCGCCCTCGCGTCGGCCCGGCGGGCACGCGAACTCGCGCACCTGCGCTTCGAGCAAGGCCTCGACTCCTCGCTCGACGTACTGGACGCACAGCGCACCCTACTTGCGGCCGAAGACCAGCTGGCCGTGAACGAAGCCGAAATTGCCCGCCGCGCCGTACGCGCCTATCGCAGCCTTGGCGGCATCTGGACCGATGAAGAACTCACCGCCTTCCGGGCGTCACAGGAAGAAAATCCATGACCTCCCTCCTTGCTCACCGCTACGCCCGCCCCGCCGCCTATGCTGGCGCGGGCGTTCTTGTGCTCGCCCTCCTGATCCTTGCCCTTGCCTCGATCCTGCCGCAGCGCTCCGTCGCGCAAGGCCGGCCTGGCGGCGGCGGCCCTGCCCCGGTCTTTGCTGAAGCCGTTGGAATGCATTCGTTTGCAAACCGCGTCGAAGCCATCGGCACGCTGGAGCCGAACGAACGCGCGGATCTCACCCTCTCCGCTTCCGACCGCGTCACCGCAGTCTATTTCGAAGACGGAGAGCGGGTGAAAGCCGGCAAGACGCTCGTTTCCCTCGCCCAGCGCGAACAGGGCGCGCTCGTCGAAGCCGCCGATGCCCGCTTCGCGCAGGCCCAGCAGGAACTTGACCGTCTCGAACCCCTCGCCGCCCAGGGCGCTGTCTCGAAAGCCGAACTCGATGTGGCCCGCCGCAATGCCAGCGCCGCTGCTGCCGAACTGCGCGCCGTCCAGTCCCGCCAGCGCGACCGCGTGCTCGTCGCCCCGTTTGACGGTGTGCTCGGCTTCCGCCAGGTGTCCGTCGGCTCCTTCGTGCGCCCCGGCGATGTCGTCGCCACCATTGTCGATGACAGCGTCATGCGCCTCGACTTCGCCGTCCCCTCCACTTTCCTGACCAGCCTGAAGCCCGGTCTCGAAATCGAAGCCCGTTCTGGCGACCTGCCCGGGCGCACCTTCAAGGGCTCGGTCTCCTCGATCAACAACCTGATCGACCCCGTCACCCGCTCCGTCCGTGTACGCGCAATCATCCCGAACGCCGACGGTGTGCTGAAAGCCGGCATGTTCGCCAGCGTCACGCTGCTTGCCCAGCCACGTGAAGCCCTCTCCGTTCCGGAAGTCGCCCTGCAGCCGCTCGGCCCCGACACTTTCGTCTGGGTCGTGAATGATCGCGCCAGCGGCGCCACCGTAACCCGGGTAAAAGTCGAAGTCGGTGTCCGCCAGCAAGGCCGCGTCGAAATCCTCGCCGGTCTGACGGCAGGCCAGAAGGTTGTCACCGAAGGCGCCCTGCGCCTGCGCGAAGGCGCCGCCATCAATCTGCGCGAGGGCGCGTCTCTGTCACCCACCGTCTCGGGCGGCGGCGGAACGCCTGCTTCCGCGACGCGGAACTAGCCCGCCATGCTGCTGTCCGACACCTCGATCAAACGGCCGGTCTTCGCCTCGGTCCTTGCCCTGATCCTTATCGTGTTCGGGCTCGTGTCCTTCACGCGCCTGTCGCTGCGCGAGTATCCGGATATCGATCCGCCGGTCGTTTCGATCTCCACGAACTATGCCGGTGCCTCTGCCTCGGTCATCGAGACACGTATCACGCAGGTGATCGAGGACCGCATCGCCGGCATCGAGGGCGTGCGCTTCATCAACTCGCGCTCGCAGGACGGGCGCTCCAACATCTCGATCGAATTCCGCATCGACCGCGACATCGAGTCCGCCTCCAACGATGTACGCGACCGCGTCTCCGCCATCATGAACCAGCTGCCGCCCGAGGCCGACCCGCCGCGCGTGGAGAAGGCGGACGCGGACGATGAAGTCATCATGTGGCTGAACCTCGCCAGCGACGCGCTGACGACGCCGGAACTCACCGACTATGCCAACCGCTACCTGGTCGACCGCTTTTCCGCGCTGGACGGCGTTGCCCGCGTGCAGGTCGGCGGCGCACGCGACTATGCGATGCGCGTCTGGATCGACCGGCGCGAGCTTGCCGCGCGCGGACTGACCGCTAGCGATATCGAGCGCGCCCTTCGCTCCGAGAATATCGAAGCACCCGCCGGCAACCTCGAATCCGGCGACATCTATTATTCCCTCCGCCTCGACCGCGCCTTTCGCACGGCAGAGGATTTCGGCGGCCTCGTCATCGCGCGCGGCGAAGGCTATCTCGTCCGCCTTTCGGATGTCGCCCGCGTTGAACGCGGCACCGTCGATGACCGCACCACCTTCCGCGGCAATGGCCAGCCGATGGTCGGCCTCGGCATTGTGAAGCAGTCAACAGCCAACACGGTGGAAGTTGCGCAATCTGCCAAGGCGCTCGCCGAACAATTGAACGCCACGCTGCCCAACGGCATGCAGATCTATCAGTCCTTCGACAGTTCGGTCTTCATCGAGGCCTCGATCCGCGAAGTCTGGACCACGCTCGGCATAGCCGTGGCGCTGGTGACACTGGTGATCTTCCTGTTCCTCGGCAGCGGGCGCGCCACACTCATTCCGGCGATCACAGTTCCGGTCTCGATCACCGCCTCCTTCATCGTCCTCTATTCGCTCGGTCTGTCGCTGAACCTGCTCACCCTGCTCGCGCTCGTCCTCGCCATCGGCCTTATCGTTGATGACGCCATCGTGGTGCTTGAAAACATCCACCGCCGCATGGAAGAGTTCGGCGAAACCCCGCTCGTTGCCGCGTTCAACGGCACGCGCCAGGTCGGCTTCGCGGTTGTCGCCACCACACTGGTGCTGATGGCCGTGTTCATCCCGATCACCTTCATGCAAGGCAATACCGGCCGTCTGTTCACGGAATTCGCCATCGCGATCGCGGCGGCCGTAGCCTTCTCGAGTTTCGTGGCGCTGTCCCTCTCCCCGATGATCGCGTCAAAAATCCTGCAGCCGCACGGCACCGCTGCAAAAGGCCCCTTCGCTGCCCTGCCAAACCTAATCGACCGCGGCCTCGACAAGGTAAAAGCCGTCTACGGATGGGTCTTCGACAAGCTGGTCAAGTTTCCGGTCATTCTCGCCATCGGCCTCGTCACCGGCTTTGCCGCCATCTGGCTGCTGTTCAGCAATCTCGGCCAGGAATATGCCCCGCGCGAAGATCGCGGCAGCTTCTTTGTGCAGATCCGCGGTCCGGAAGGTGCGTCCTTCGAATACATGGCGAAGTATCTCGACGAGGTCGAACGCCGGATGATGCCCTATACCGAGACCGGCGAGATCAACCGCCTGCTCGTGCGGGCGCCCGGCTGGGGCTCGAACTCCTACAACCAGGGCAACACCACGGCCATCCTGAGTGACTGGGCCGACCGCCGCCCGGCCGATCAGATCATCGGCGAAATCAATGCCAGCCTCGCCGACCTGCCCGGTGTACGCGCCACCGCCATCATGCGCCAGGGCCTCACCGGCGGCGGCGGCAAGCCGGTCCAGTTCGTCATCGGCGCGCCGTCCTATGAACAGGCCGTCGAATGGCGCGACACCTTCCTCGCGGCCGTCGAAGCGGACAATCCCGGCATCACCGATATCGACTGGGACTACAAGGAAACCCAGCCGCAATACCGGATCGAGATCAACTATCAGCGCGCCGCCGATCTCGGCGTCACCGTCTCCGAAATCGGCTCCACCCTACAGACCATGCTCGGCTCGCGCCGCGTGACCACCTATATCGACAATGGCGAAGAGTATGACGTCATCCTCGAAGGCCTGCGCTCGGAGCAGAACACGCCGAACGATGTCCAGAACATCTATGTCCGCTCTGCCCGCTCCGGAGAGCTGATCCCGCTCGCCAGCGTCATCTCCATCCGCCCCTATGCCGACAGTCCGACGCTCAACCGCTACAACCGCGTGCGCGCCATCACCATCGACGCCAACCTCGCCCCCGGCGTGAACCTCGGCGCCGCGCTCGACGGTATGGAACGCATCGCCCGCGACGTACTCCCGCAGGAAGCCACCATCGACTTCCGCGGCCAGTCGCTCGAATTCCGCTCCTCCGGCCAGTCGATCATGTTCGTCTTCGCCCTCGGCCTGCTGATTGTCTTCCTCGTCCTGGCCGCGCAGTTCGAAAGCTGGGTCCACCCGCTGGTCATCATCCTCGCCGTGCCCGCCACCATCGCCGGCGGCATGTTCGGGCTCTGGATCACCGGCCAGACGCTGAACATCTACACCCAGATCGGCCTCATCATGCTGATCGGCCTCGCGGCCAAGAACGGCATCCTGATCGTCGAGTTC
>DNFL01000026.1:4786-4918 GCA_003486945.1 Hyphomonas sp.
GAGTTCGCCAACCAGTTGCGCGACCAGGGCAAGGAATTTGACGCCGCCCTCAAGGAAGCCTGCATGGCGCGCCTGCGTCCCATCCTGATGACCGGCCTCACCACTGCTGCCGGCGCGGTGCCGCTGATCCTC
>DNFL01000026.1:5236-5395 GCA_003486945.1 Hyphomonas sp.
CGGCGCCGGCGCCGAAACGCGTCAGGCCATCGGCATTGTCATCCTCTTCGGCGTCATGGCCGCCGTCTCGGTCGCCCTGCTCGTCGTGCCGGCCGCCTACAGCCTGCTCGCCCGCCGCACCGGCTCACCCGGCGACGTGGCCCGCAAACTCGACGCAGA
>DNFL01000026.1:5682-6039 GCA_003486945.1 Hyphomonas sp.
GCCGAAGCGCTCGCCCAACCGGCCGAGTAGGCGCACACCTCATGCTGCACTGCGGCTTGCTGGCGTCTTCACGCTTCGCATAGACATGGGCGTTAATCCTGAATCCGGGAGCGGCGCCCTCTGGCCCGATTCCTGAAGGCACACCGGAAACAGGAAAACCAGGCCGGCCGTCCCATGAACCTTTTCTTCCGCTTCCTCCGCGTCTTCCTTCCCGCCTTCTTCTCGAAGGTGAAGACTGGACTGCTCGACCTGCACATCGTCCGCTCCGCCGTCTGGCTCGGCGACTAGGACCCGATGGGTCACATGACCAATTCGCGCTACTCCTCCTTCACCGATCTCGGCACCATGAATTTCATG
>DNFL01000074.1 GCA_003486945.1 Hyphomonas sp.
TCGACAATATCGAAGGCCTGGACGATGCCGTCAGGCTGGAATCGGCGGGGGCGGTGGCCGCGTTCCGCAGTCTCAGTCCGAAACCGGCGGCGAAATGGCCGGCGCTGGCGGATCATCCGGACACAAAGCATCTGGCTCACCTGAAGGTCGATCTGAACAAGGGCATGAGCTTTGAGCTTGACGGCGAAGCGCTGCGCCAGGCGCTGGCCTTTGCCGCAACGCCGGTGAGCGCGAAATGGGGCCGCAAGGTGTTGTTCGGCATCCGGGGCGCGTTGCCGAAGGTGACGATGTCGGAAGAGATTTCGGTGAAGTTTTCGCCCTCGGTGTCGATGCGGGAGGTTGAGCCGAACCATGCCGACTATCATTGCACGATAGGCGTGTGGGACCTGGACACGGACGAGATTTTCGTCTGCCACGGGTCGACCGTTCCGGCCATCGGCTATCTCTGGCATTCCGTGCACGGGCGGAGCGGCGACGCGATTGGTAAGAGCAGCAACATGATGGCGCCGGGCGTGTATTTCCATACCGTCGGCACGCATGCGAACGCGACGGGGTCGCGCCAGCCGGGCGCGTTCCGGCAGGCGGCGAAGCTGTGCGTGATGCGTCTGGCGAGTGACGAGATTTCGTTCCGGCAGGGCAATGTGAAATGGGACACGTCAACGGATGCCAGTGATATCAGGATCTGGGACAATATTCATGCGGGGTTGATGGCAAGCACGGACTGGGTGGCGAAGCATTATTCCGCGGGCTGCCAGGTGGTGCGCGGATCGGTGGCGACCAATACCAGCCGTGACCAGCCGACAGGGCATTGGCGAGCCTTCCGCGAAGCGGCGGGACTGGCGACTGTGCCGGATGTTCGGGCAAAGCCGGCGGGCAATCATCCGGACGTGTCGACACCGGAAGACGGCGAGCCATTTGCCTATGTCCTGCTGACGGCGCGGGAAGTGCGCCTGGCGGCAGAGCATCCGGATGCTCTGCCTACGGACATGCAGTTCTTCAAGCTGCGCCGGGGCAGCCAGGGCGAAACGGTGAAGGCGCTGCAGACGGCGCTGGGCGTGAAGGCGGACGGGGATTTCGGATTCCTGACGCAGCAGGCGCTGATCCGCAAGCAGCTGGAGCTGACCGGCGAGGCAGACGGCGTTGTGACAGCGGCGAATGCGGCGGCGCTGGGCGTGGCTTGAATTGAGCGGGCGGGGAGAGGGCGATGCCATTCGTAGACAGGTCTGCCGATACCAGCGGCCTTGAGTCCATCGGCGGTGAGGAAGGGTTGGAAGCCGTCCGTGTGCGGACACATGTCGGCCGCGAGCAGGCGCGGCGGCGGCTGATTGCGGTGGCGATCCTGGCGGATATGGAAAAACAGGGGCGTACGCTGGCGGTGGTGGTGCGGCCCTATGCCTATATGCATCCGGTCTACGGGCAGGACGTGACAATCGAGATTCCGCAGGGCTTCGTGACGGATTTTGCGTCCATCCCGAAGGCGTTTCATTTCCTGATCCATCCGTTTGGGCGGCATGCGCCGGCGGCGGTGCTGCATGACTTTCTCTATGCGCTGGGGCAGAAAAAGGCGCGCAAGCTGGCCGATGGATTGTTCCTGAATGCGATGCGCGAGGCGGGCGTGCCGCCCATGCGCCGGTGGATCATGCACCGGATGGTGCGGACGTTTGGCGGCGGCGGCTATGGCCTGAAGGATGACTGGAAGTTCGTGGATACGGAAACCGGCGTGGACGCGGACCCTCCGTACACGATCGATGGCATCACCTGGGCGCCGGCGAAGCCGAAACGGGGGAAGAAGGGAAAAGCGTAGGGCGGCGGGACCTCACCCCCGGCCCCTCTCCCGCAGGCGGGAGAGGGGGGTAGAGGGTCAGCTGCAGCTCAGCGGGGCACCCGTGCGGGGGGTGAAGTCTATTTTCCGGATGGGCGAGCCTTCGGCCTGGCTGTCGAAGCGCACGACGGCGTTGTACTTGTCGGCGGGGCCGTAGGTGAGGCGTTGCTTCATGTAGTCGGCGCCCATCTTGACGAGCCAGCTGGCGATGGCGCTCTCGAGCTGGATTTCGCAGGCCTTTACTTCGCCGCCGGAATTGCGGATCTGGGCGAGCCAGAAGACGAGGCGCTGGCTGTCGGCGGCGGGCAATGTCTGCGCGGCGATTTCCTCGAGCGGCAGGGTGATGGAAGCGGGCACGGTGACCGAGACTTTCTCGAGGTTCGCACCGAGCGAAGAGGACAGCTGCAGGTCGAAGGCGTCGGTTTCGGAATAGTCGAACGTGCGGCGCGGGGCGGGCTTGCTGGCGACGGTCTGCACGAGGTCGGTGCCGGCGCAGATCATGTTGGTGCTGGCGCCCGGGCTGGTGCCGCAGGAGCCGGGAATGTCGAACAGCAGCGCGCCGGCATTCGGAACGGTGCCGCACGAGGCAAGGGCCAGCAGGGCGCTGGCGGCGAGCAATGTGGTTCTGATCATCTTGTTTTCTCCATCTCCCCAAAGGTTTCTGTGTCAGGGATTTCTTGCGCCTAGCGGCCTCCGCAGGCGTCGGGTGCGACGCCGCCGGAGAGCTTGGTCTTGAGCTTGTCGATACAGTCGCGCGTCTGACCGCCGATAGCGACGGTGGCGGAGCGCCCTTCGATGGTGGTGAGGGCGGCGGAGAGACGATCCGCCTGCGGACGGGATTGCCAGTCGGGCACAGTGTTCAGCATGTAGAGGATGTTGAACCGGCCAGTCGCCGACAGGGCCTGTAGATTGTCGCCTTCAAGCTGGGCGAGGAGAGTGTCGATAGTGGCGGAGGCAGCGTCGCTGCGCAGGGCGTTGGTCACCTGCTGGCCGGCATTCAGGCGGTTGGCGCTTTCCGGATCGTTCAGCTCACGGACATATTGGGAGATTTCCTGAGTCGGGGTGAGCCGGGCGCGGCAGGAATGCTGGCCGGGGCCGAGGCTGGCGGCGTCGCCGCCGGTTTCTGGCAGCCAGATTTCGACGCGGTCGCGCGGCAGGTTTTCCGCCTGATAGAGGCGCGCTTCGAGTGGTTGGTTCCAGCCGCCAATGCCGAGGCCGGCGATTTCGCTCTGAACGATGGCGGCGATGGCGGCGGCGTCTGCGGCCTGATCCGGGTAGTAGTAGATGGCGCGGGCGTTGGGCGGATAGCCGCGCGGGGCGGGCACGAGTTCGATGCCGGGTACGGAGAGGTTGCGGTTTTCGCAGAGGCGAGCGGCGATGTTGGCGGCCGCGCGGCGCTGGCTTTCGGTGCGGATGTGCAGGAAGACGCGCGTGATGGCGCCGGAGGGGGCGGAAGGTTCCAGAAGGTCGTCAAAGTCGACCGACTTAACGCCGCCGGAACGGTCTGGCATTTCAGGCGCGGGCAGAAGCGGCGCAATGGCGCCGCAGGCGGTAACGAAGGCGTTGTCGTTCATGAGGTCGGGGAAGCCGGCCTGCAGCTCTGCGGTGACGATAGCGGCGGCGGAGGTTTTGTCGCCGAACTGGCAGTGCAACGCGGCGAGTCTGATGGAATAGGTGGCCCAGGCGGCAGAGCCGGCGGTTTCGCGGGCGAGCAGGGCTTTCTGAACGTCGATGGCCTGGGGCAGGCGTTGGGCGCTGGTGAGCGCCCCGACCATCATGCGGCGGATGGTCTGGCGAGTTTCCTTCCAT
>DNFL01000124.1 GCA_003486945.1 Hyphomonas sp.
GCGGGCGCGGCAAGGGCAAGTTCATCGAGAAGGAAGCCGGCGAGAAGGGCGGCGTCCGGCTCGCCTTCTCGAAGGAAGACGTGAAGAAGCATGCCGAAGCTATGCTCGGCAAACACCTCGTCACGGCGCAGACCTCTGCCGCCGGCAAACAGGTGAACCGTCTCTATGTCGAAGACGGCGCCGATATCGAGAAGGAACTCTATCTTTCGATTCTCGTTGACCGCGCGACCTCCAACGTTGCTTTCGTTGTCTCCACCGAAGGGGGCATGGACATCGAAGCAGTAGCCCATGACACGCCGGAGAAAATCATCACCGTCCAGATCGATCCGCTGAAAGGCGTGACTGCGGTTGACGGCGCGGCGCTGAACAAGGCGCTGAACCTTTCCGGCACCGCGGCAGAAGATGGCCTCAAGCTCTGGCCGATCCTCTACAAGGCCTTCACCGAGAAGGACATGTCGATGCTGGAGGTGAACCCCCTCATCGTCATGAAGAACGGCCACCTGCGCGTGCTCGATGCGAAAGTGTCGTTCGATGGCAACGCGATCTTCCGCCACCCGGATGTCGCTGCGCTGAAAGACGAAACCGAGCAGGACGCCAAGGAACTCGAAGCGGCGGAATGGGACCTCGCCTATATCGCGCTCGATGGCACGATCGGCTGCATGGTCAACGGCGCAGGCCTCGCGATGGCGACGATGGACATCATCAAGCTCTATGGCGAAGAACCAGCGAACTTCTGCGATGTCGGCGGCGGCGCCGGCAAGGAGAAGGTGGCAGCCGCGTTCAAGATCATCATGAAGGACCCGAACGTGAAGGGCATTCTCGTGAACATCTTCGGCGGAATCATGAAATGCGATGTCATCGCTGAAGGCGTGATCGCAGCCGTGAAGGAAACGAACCTGTCGGTTCCGCTGGTCGTGCGCCTTGAGGGCACGAATGTCGAACTCGGCAAGAAGATCATCCGCGAAAGCGGTCTCAACGTCATCTCCGCAGACGATCTCGACGATGCGGCCCAGAAAATTGTCAAAGCGGTGCGGGGTTAATTCGTCATGTCCATTCTGATCGACAAGAATACGAAAGTCCTGACGCAAGGCATGACCGGCAATACCGGCTCGTTCCATACCAGCCAGGCGCTTGAATATTACGGCACCCAGATGGTCGGCGGCATCCACCCCAAGAAGGGCGGTGAGCTGTGGACGGCGGCGAACGGCGCGCAACTGCCGATCTTCGCCTCCGTCGCCGAAGGCAAGGCCAAAACCGGCGCGACCGCGTCCGTCGTCTACGTGCCGCCGGCAGGCGCCGCGGCCGCCATCGAGGAAGCGATCGACGCGGAAATCCCGCTGATCGTCTGCATCACCGAAGGCGTGCCGGTCATGGACATGGTCCGCGTCAAGGCGAAGCTGAAGACCTCCAAGTCTCGACTGATCGGGCCGAACTGCCCGGGCATCATCACGGCCAACGAATGCAAGATCGGCATCATGCCGGGCTCCATCTTCAAGAAGGGCTCGGTCGGCATCGTCTCGCGCTCCGGCACGCTGACCTATGAAGCCGTGTTCCAGACCACCAATGCCGGCCTTGGCCAGACCACGGCCGTCGGTATCGGCGGCGACCCGGTGAAGGGCACCGAGTTCATCGACATGCTGGAAATGTTCCTGGCGGACGACGAGACGAAATCGATCATCATGATCGGCGAAATCGGCGGCTCTGCCGAAGAGGAAGCCGCGCAGTTCCTGATCGACGAGGCCAAGCGTGGCCGCAAGAAGCCGATGGCCGGCTTCATCGCGGGCCGCACCGCTCCGAAGGGCCGTACGATGGGCCATGCCGGTGCCATCGTATCTGGCGGCAAGGGCGATGCGGAATCGAAGATTGCGGCGATGGAAGCTGCGGGAATCCGTGTAAGCCCAAGCCCGGCCCGCCTTGGTACGACGCTGGTCGAAGTGTTAAAGGGTTAGAAGAACCCTGTAGAGTAACAGCTGGTGTCTGGCGGGCCTCGGGAAGGGGCCCGCATGCCGGCGGGCAGCTGCAGCCCGTGACCTGCAGATGGTGTTACCCGTCCCCATATCTGCGCCCGGGGATGGCTGGTTCTGGAAGGATGTATTCCCCATGGCAGATGATGGCAGCCCGGTGAACGGCCCGCGCGGCAAGGACAATGCCGCGATGCTTGAAACCGCGTTCCTGTATGGCGGTTCGGCTCACTGGATCGAACAGATGCAGGCCGCCTATGCGAAGGACCCGTCTTCGGTGCCAGAGAGCTGGCGCGTCTTCTTCGCCGAACTGGGCGATGAGGCCGTGACCGCCTCGCGCAATGCGCAGGGCGCCAGCTGGAAACGCCAGGGCTGGCCGCGCGAAGTGCCGGATGAGCAGATCGCTGCCTTCGATGGCAACTGGGCGAAGATCGAGGCGAAGCTCGAGAAGAAGATCAAGGCGGCAAGCCCGGCAGCGGCGCCGGCGGATATCGCACGCGAAGTGACCGATTCGATCCGCGCGATCATGATGATCCGCGCTTACCGTATCCGCGGCCATCTCGGCGCCCAGCTCGACCCGCTGAACCTCTCCCGCTTCGAAGACCAGCCGGAACTTGATCCCGCGACCTATGGCTTTGCGCCGGCAGACCGCGACCGCCCGATCTTCATCGACAATGTTCTCGGTCTCGAGCGCGCCAGCATCAACCAGATGCTCGACATCCTGCGCCGCACCTATTGCTCGACGCTCGGCATCGAGTTCATGCACATCTCCGACCCCAACGAGAAAGCCTGGCTGCAGGAGCGTATGGAAGGCCCGGACAAGGGCGTCGCATTCACCCGCGAGGGCAAGCTCGCGATCCTCCGTAAGCTGATCGAAGCGGAAAGCTTCGAGCGCTTCCTGCACAAGCGCTATCCCGGCACGAAGCGCTTCGGCCTGGATGGCGGCGAAGCGGCGGTGCCGGCACTGGAGCAGATCATCAAGCGCGGCGGCGCGCTCGGCGTGAATGAGATCGTTGTCGGTATGCCGCACCGCGGCCGCCTCAACATGCTCGCTGCCGTGATGGGCAAGGAATACGAAAAGATCTTCCACGAATTCCAGGGCGGCTCAACGCAGGGCGCTGGCGAGTTCGGATCAGGCGATGTGAAATACCACCTCGGCGCTTCATCGGACCGTGAGTTCGATGGCAACGTTGTGCACCTCACCATGAACGCAAACCCGTCGCACCTTGAAGCGGTGAACCCGGTGGTGCTCGGCCGCACGCGCGCCAAGCAGTTCATGGAGTCGCGCGAGACCGGAAAGCTTGACCGTTCGCACAAGCTGCCGCTGCTGCTGCACGGTGATGCGGCGTTTGCGGGGCAGGGCGTTGTGGCCGAGTGTTTCGCACTCTCGGGCCTTCAGGGCTACCGCACCGGCGGCACGATCCATTTCATCATCAACAACCAGATCGGC
>DNFL01000065.1:0-154 GCA_003486945.1 Hyphomonas sp.
GCTGCCGGAGAGGATCGACAGGCCGACAACATGCGCCTTCGCCTCCTTCGCCTGCGCAGCAATTTCAGCGGGCGTGAAGCGGATGCCTTCATAGATCACCTGCATGCCCGCTGCACGGCCGCGCGCCGCAATCTGCTCGGCGCCGTTGGAATGG
>DNFL01000065.1:426-708 GCA_003486945.1 Hyphomonas sp.
CTCGGCGCCGTTGGAATGGCCATCAAGGCCCGGCTTGCCGAGCACATATGTCAGTGTACGTCCTAACGCCTTCGACACACGTTCGACCTCAGCCTTCAGCGCCTCGACATCCTCCTCGCCCTTCGTGGCGATGACAGCAGCTACTCCGGTCGGCGCTCGGAACTCGCCGAACACTTCGCGCAGTACCGTGCCCCACTCCCCTGTTGTCACGCCGGCTTTCGCGCAGGTGATCGACGGCTCCATGATATTGCGGCCCTCGCTCGCTGCCGCGCGCAGCTCTGT
>DNFL01000065.1:1004-1858 GCA_003486945.1 Hyphomonas sp.
CTGCGAGGGCCGCCTCTGCCGCCTTCGCATTCCGCGCCGCGCGCCAGGCCTTCAGGTCGCGCACCTGCGCGGCTTCCTCTGCCGGATCCACCGTCTGGATCGCGCCGTCGCCAGCCGCCAGCGGGCTCTCCTCGGTCTCGGTGAACCGGTTGACGCCGACCACTGTCAGCGCCCCGGACTCGATCGCGCGGATGCGCTCGACATGCGCATCGACAAGGCTCTCCTTCATGAACGCAATCGATTCTTTCGCGCCGCCCAGCGCATCAATCTTCGCCAGCGTCGCGCGCGCCTTCGCCTTCAGTTCATTGGTCTTCGCCTCGATCACATTGCTGCCATCGAAGATGTCCTCGAACTCGAGCAGGTCCGTCTCGTAAGCGAGGATCTGTTGCAGGCGCAGCGACCATTGCTGGTCAAACGGGCGGGGCAGGCCCATCGCCTCGTTCCAGGCTGGCAGTTGCAGCGCCCGGCACCGCGCACGCTTGGACAGCGTCACGGCCAGCGCTTCCAGCAGGATGCGGTAGACATTGTTCTCCGGCTGCGGCTCGGTCAGGCCCAGCGAGTTCACCTGCACCCCGTAGCGGAAAAGCAGCGCCTTCGGATCGGTCACGCCGTAGCGTTCCCGGCCGATCTCTTCCCAGAGATCGACGAACGCCCGCATCTTGCAAAGTTCGGTGACAAAACGAACGCCCGCATTCACGAAGAAGGAAATGCGCCCGAATACCGTATCAAAGTCCGTGTCCGGAACATGTCCGCCCGCTTTCACCGTATCCAGAACGGCAATCGCGGTCGCCAGCGCATAGGCCAGCTCCTGCTCCGGCGTCGCCCCGGCTTCCTGCAGGTGATAGGAACACACG
>DNFL01000065.1:2116-2244 GCA_003486945.1 Hyphomonas sp.
GCGCCCGCTTCCTGCAGGTGGTAGGAGCAGACATTCATCGGGTTCCATTTCGGAACTTCTGTATAGCACCAGGTCACCATGTCCGCGATCAGGCGCAGAGAGGGCTCCGGCGGAAACACATAGGTGCC
>DNFL01000065.1:2472-13229 GCA_003486945.1 Hyphomonas sp.
ATAGGTGCCGCGCGAGAGGTATTCCTTCACGATGTCATTCTGCGTCGTGCCGCGCAGCTTCGCGCGGTTGTCACCGCGCTCGTCCGCCAGCGCCACATACAGCGCCAGCATCCAGGCCGCCGGTGCGTTGATGGTCATCGACGTATTCATTTTTTCCAGCGGCAACTCGGCAAACAGCTCGCGCATGTCGCCCAGGTGTTTCACCGGCACGCCCACCTTGCCGACCTCGCCCTTGGCAAGAATGTGATCGGCGTCATAGGCCGTCTGGGTGGGCAGGTCGAAAGCGATGGAGAGGCCCGTCTGGCCCTTGGAGAGGTTCAGGCGGTACAGCTCGTTCGACTTTTTTGCGGTCGAATGGCCGGCATAGGTACGGAAGATCCACGGCTCTTCCGGCGCGTGCTGGTAGTTTCCGGCGGCTTCGGACATGTTTTTATCGCCTCCCCGTTATGTTGCGGCGCAGCATGGCTGAGGCCATAGAAACTGGCAAGGCCCCGCCCCTTGATGGAGGCTGCGGCTTGAATGCACGCTGCGCGCCACGACATGTGAGCTACCCCTTGCTGACGGACCCGCCGCCTTGACCCCACCGCCTGCCGACCCCGCCCGCGCCATCCGCGATGTCATCCTCCTGCGCATGGCCTCGCTGATGGCTTTCCCGGCCGGCGCCGTGCTGATGGCGATCCTGGAGCGCGGATGGTTATCGGTCGCCGCCCTTGCCGCCGCGATGCTCGGCGTCAGCCTGATCGAGCGGCGCCGCGTCTGGCAGGCGCTCGGCGTCGAAGTGAAGACCGGGCCGCAGGCGATGCTCACCGGCCTTGCCGTGCGCACCGGCCTGCTGACGGGCCTGTTCGTGGTTACCCTCGGCGTGCTCGCCCTCTTCCGCGACACAGCCCTCTCCCGCCAGCTCGGCTGGCCGGATCTCGCCGTCATGGCCTTCTCCGCCGCCATCGCGCTCGGCACCAATGCCCTCAGCGGCGCCATGGTGCGGGTGGAGCAGAGGGAGGGCCCGGACGCTGATCCGGACGGCATCGTCATCGAAGGCGAAATCATCGACCGCGACCCAAGGTGACGCCGCCAGCAAAGCCGTCTAGGGCTCAGCGAACCCCAGCAGGACAGACACTTTAATGTCAGACATTTTCGGCTTCGTCGGGGCCTTCCTGACGACCCTTTCCTTCGTGCCGCAAGCCTGGCTCGTGCTGCGCACCGGCAAGACCGAAGGCATCTCGCTGGCGATGTATTCCCTCTTCACCATCGGCGTCGCCGCCTGGCTGGTCTACGGGATCATCGAAGGTGCAACGCCGGTGATCGCCGCGAATGCGATCACGCTGACACTGGCGGCGTTGATCCTCGTGCTGAAAGCACGCGCCGTCCTGAAATCGAGCTGATTCAAGTTTCGAATTGATGGCCCCTAATCAGGCCTCTTGACGCTTCTCCGTTTTTGTATACTGTATACAGTATGCAAAGCCAGACTGTCCCTGAAACGCTTGCCGGAGCGCTTGTGAGCCGCGTGCGCAAAGCAATTCTCGACGGGACAATCCCCGACGGAGACCGGGTAAACGAAGTTCATCTTGCCGAACGGCTGGGGGTGAGTCGCACACCGCTGCGAGAAGCCCTGAACCGCCTGGTGTCGGAGGGACTGCTGACGCTTCGCGCGCGCCACGGGTATTCGGTGCCAAGGCTGACACGCGCCTCGTTTGAAGCGGACTACGCGATCCGCCCGATCCTGGACGTTGCCGCACTTGGCCTTCAGGGCGCGCCCGACGCCGTAACGATCTCGACTCTGGAAGTGTTGAACCGCAAGTTCCTCAGGGCGACAACGCCGGAAGCCCGGATCGACGCGGATGATGCGTTCCACCTGAAACTCATCGCGGCATGCGGCAATCCGGTGCTGCTCGAGCTGATCCGCACAATGATGCTCCGTACCCGGCGATACGAACTCGCTTACTTTCGTGAAGGCGCAAGCCTGTCGGCTGCCGCCGACCAGCACGAAAAGATTCTGGCAGCGTTGAAGGCCGGCAACCTGGAGCGCGCCTGCGCCGCGCTGCGCGAGAACCTCACTTCCGGCCTCGACCCGCTCCGGCAGTGGCTCGATGCCAGACCGGCAACCTCCAAAGGACACCCCTGACAATGCGATCTCTATTGACTTCGTCCGCAGCCGCTGCGGCCAGCCTCGCCATGCTTGTTGCCTGCGCGAGTGTTCCGGCGACACTGCCCGAAACGTACACCGCCGAAGACCTCGCCCGGCTGGACGCGGCCCTCGCAGGACCTGACTATCCGGCGACGACCAGTCTGATCGTTGTCAAGGAAGGTGAGATCATCCTGGAACGGTATTTTGGCAACGGCTCAGCCGAAAAGCTGAACGACACGCGCTCGGCGACAAAGACGGTGATTGCGATGGCTACCGGTATTGCGATCGAGGAAGGCATTCTAAAGTCCGAAGACGCACTCATATGGCCCCTGCTGAGCCAATATGCACCACCAGGAGCTGGAGACGCACTGACCCAGGCCATCACGGTTCGCGATCTTCTCACCATGACCTCGGCGTTCGACTGCGACGACAACAACGACACGCCGGGCAATGAAGAGAACATGTACCCGCAGGCCTCCTGGAAGGCCTTTGCGCTGGCACTGCCGTCCATGGAAGGATGGGCGCGGGAGGCTGACGGGCTCGGGCCCTGGCGATATTGCACGGCGGGCTCTTTCCTGTTGGGTCAAACCATTCAGGAAGCATCAGGCGAACGCATCGATGATTTCGTCCGGACCCGGATTTTCGAGCCCATGGATATCGAGCGGGCGCAATGGGACACCTCGCCGAGCGGAGAGATTCAAACCGGCGGCGGACTCGAGCTTTCGGCGCGCGACCTCGCGAAACTAGGCTGGATGATGACGCAGAAGGGCATGTGGGAAAGCCGCCGGATACTTCCAGAGAGCTGGGTGGCCAGGATGTTGACGGCATACCGGCCAGCCTTTGCCGAAATGAGCTATGGCTACCAGATGTGGACCCGTTCCTACCAAACGCCTTGTGGTGCCCAAGACGCCTGGTTCATGGCCGGCAATGGCGGCAACCACATCCTGTCGTTTCCGGGTCTAAACGCCGTGATCGTACTGACGCGCGAAGCCTACAATACGCGTGGTATGCACCCTCAGTCCTTCGAACTCGTCGAAAAGTTCGTCTTGCCGCCGCTAGCCTGTCCGGTGGAATAACGGTCAGGCCCGTTCCAGTACCCAGGGCGCCGCTACGGACACATCCGCCCCCATCGCTTCGTAATACAGCCGCTGGATTTTGCGCGTCACCGGGCCGGGCTTGCCGCTGCCGATTGCCTTGCCATCCAGATGCGTCACCGGCGAAATCATGGCGCCGGCGGAGGTCGTGAAAACTTCCGCGGCGCCCGCCGCCTCGTCCGGTGTGAAGGCGCGCTCGGTGATGGTGAAGCCGCCCGTCTCGCGCAGCGCCATGACGCCCGAGCGCGTGATGCCCGGCAGGATGGCGGGCGAGAGGTCGCGCGTGATGATCTCGCCGGCTTTGGTCACGATCCAGGCATTCGCCGAAGCTGCCTCCGTGACGAACCCGTCTTCCACCATGAAGGCCGTATCCGCCCCCTGCCCCTTGGCGACCCGATACGCGAGCGCCTGCGAGAGCAGCTGTGTCGTCTTCATATCGCGCCGCTTCCAGCGCATGTCGTTCAGGAACACCGCCTTTACGCCGTCCCGCGCCTTCTCGCCGATCAGGGGCTTGGCCTCGGCATAGGCGAACACGGTCGGCGTGAACGTCTCCGGTCCGGCAAAGTCGCGCGTGTCATAGGCCCCGCCCGTGACTTCCAGATAGACGAGGCCCTCGTCCATGCCGTTGCGGGCGATCAGGTCTGCGTGCAACATTTGCCAGCCGGGCGGATCGAGTGGGTTTGGAATCGAAACTCCCTCCAGTGTGCGGCTCAGCCGCGCGATATGGCCGGCAAGGTCCACAAACCGCCCGCCATACACCGCCGTCACCTCATAAGCGGCGTGGGCAAACAGGAATCCCCGGTCGAGCGGGGAAATCCGGGCCTCGGATGCGGGGAGGAACGATCCGTTCAGATAGACGGTGGGGCAGACGGGCATGCAGGAAAGCCTCAGCAAGACGAAACGCGATTGTGCAGCGCAACATTTATCTTGCGAAGCCAGCGAACTGTTGCCAGTGTGCCCGCGCCAGAACCGGCTGTGAAGGCCCCGCCAAGAGGGACTGCCGGCAACAGAACCAGAAACGGAGGAAGTCCATGGCGACGCTGACAGCCGGACGGGTTGAAAAAGATATCTACGCGCTCGGCGAAATCCCGCCGGCGTTCCACGTTCCGAAACTCATGCATGCCTGGACGATCCGCCGCGAGCGTCATGGCCGCCCGTCGACCGCGATGCTCGTCGAACAGGTGCCGGTGCCGGAGATCGACTCCGATGAAGTGCTCGTCCTCGTGATGGCCGCCGGCGTGAACTATAACGGAATCTGGGCCGCACTCGGTGAGCCGATCTCGCCCTTCGACGTGCACAAGCAGCCCTTCCATGTTGCTGGCTCCGACGCTTCCGGCATTGTCTGGGCGGTCGGCAAGCGCGTCACCCGCGTGAAGCCCGGCGACGAAGTTGTCATCCACTGCAACCAGGATGATGGCGACGACGAGGAGTGCAATGGCGGCGACCCGATGTTCTCGCCCTCGCAGCGCATCTGGGGCTACGAAACGCCGGACGGCAGCTTCGCCCAGTTCTGCCGCGTGCAGGCCCGCCAGTGCATGCCGCGCCCGAAACACCTGACCTGGGAAGAGAGCGCCTGCTACACACTCACCCTCGCCACCGCTTACCGCATGCTGTTCGGCCACCGCCCGCATGTTCTCGCACCGGCAGACAATGTTCTGGTCTGGGGCGCCTCAGGCGGTCTCGGATGTTTCGCAGTGCAGCTCTGCGCGGTCACCGGCGCCAACGCCATCGGCGTCGTCTCGTCGGAAGACAAGCGCGACTATGTGATGAGCCTCGGCGCCAAGGGCGTCATCAACCGCAATGACTTCAAATGCTGGGGCCAGTTGCCGAAGGTCAACGGGCCCGAGTTCAACGACTACATGAAAGAGAGCCGCAAGTTCGGCAAGGCGATCTGGGATATCACCGGCAAGAAGGATGTCGACATCGTGTTCGAACATCCGGGCGAAGCCACCTTCCCCGTCTCCGTCTTCGTCGTGAAGCGCGGCGGCATGGTCGTCATCTGCGCCGGCACGTCGGGCTTTAACCTGACGATGGATGCCCGCTTCCTCTGGATGCGCCAGAAACGCGTGCAGGGCTCGCACTTCGCCAACCTGAAACAGGCCAGCGAAGCCAACCAGCTGGTCATCAACCGTCGCATCGATCCCGGCATGTCGGAAGTCTTTCCGTGGGCGGACATTCCGGCCGCACATGAGAAGATGCTCGACAACAAGCACCTGCCCGGCAACATGGCCGTGCTCGTCACCGCGCCGAAGCCGGGCCTGCGCACGGTGGAGGATGTGCTCGCGGTCAACGGCCAGGGCTGAGGCTCGCCGATGCAGCTTCCCCTCGACCGCACCGCCGCGGACGCGTTCGCGCGCGACTGGCTCTCGGCCTGGAATGACCGCGATATCGAGCGCATCCTCTCTCACTACAGCGAAGAGATCATCTTCCACTCGCCGCGCATCGCCAGGGTGCTCGGCAAAGATGTGATGAGCGTGTTCGGCAAGCGCGCGCTGCGGGACTACTGGACCAAAGCGCTCGCCCTCGCCCCGCAGCTATTTTTTGAAATGGACGACATCCTCGTCGGATCGGACGCCATGACCATTCTGTACACGAACCACCGTGAGGAACAGGTTGCGGAGACATTCGTGTTCGGTCCGGCCGGCCTCGTGGTGCGTTCGGTGGCGGCGTACAGGTAGCCGGAACAGATTTCCTGCCTACCCCGCCCGTCCCTTCCCGCCTCGCCGCGCCAGCCACACGCCGCCGAGAATCAGCGCGAAAGCCGCGAGCGCGTTCCAGCTTTGTGTTTCCCGGAAGAACACGAAGCCGAGCGCCGCGCTGACCAGCGGGATCGCATATCCCGTCAGCGACAGGAACGTCGCCCCGGCCCGCACGATCACCAGCATGTAAAGGATCTGCGCAAGGCCGGACGAGCCGAAGCCGAGCCCGAGCACAGCCAGCCAGTTCGTCCAGTCGGCATCGACCGTGGACGGATCAATCAGAAACACCAGCGGCAGAGACACCGCCGCCGACACGGTCGCATAGCTCGCTGCAAACACGATCGGCTCCACCGGCGGCGCGCCGCGCGCAATTAGTGTGCTTCCCGCATATCCCATCGTCGCGATCAGCAGGAAGCATTGCGCCAGCAGCGTCGCATTGCCCGCGCCCTTCATCGCCTCCGGCCCGAACAGCACGATGATGCCGAGAAAGCCGAGCGCCATGCCAGCGCCGGTGCCCAGTGTCAGCTTCTCCTCCCGGAACAGGAGGTTCGCTCCCAGCGCCACGAAAACCGGCGAGGCCGAGGCATAGAGCGCGGCGAGACTGGAATTCACCGTCTCCTGCGCCGTAGTGATGAAGAAGAACGGGATGACCGAGCCGACTATCCCCATGCCGGCAATGAACAGCCAGGTGCGCCGCTCCGACAAGGGCGGCGGGCGCTTGCCGGTCGCCAGCAGCACGGCCCAGAGAACCAGCGCGCCGATCATCAGCCGCCCGGGCAAAATCCATTCCGGCGGCAGGCCGGCCGTCTCGCCCTTGCCGACCGCCACCCGCGTCATCGGATAGGCCCCGGCCCAGATCAGCGTCAGCAGGGCGAACAGGCCCCAGTCCGTGAGGGACCGGCCAGTGTCCTTCGTTGTCATGGCGGCCGCAGTCATCGGCGTCTCCGGCGGGACATTTGAGGCTTTGCTCCCTAGCACGGGACTTGCACGCTGGAAGCGGCTTCCGGCTGAAACTTACCCAGCGTCAATTTCGCGGCGCGGTGCCGCATTGAATGCGGGTGGACGCCGGGTCCCGCGCCCGATAAAGGGCAGCAAAACCTGTGAGATTCTCACCGGATCAGGAGAAGAAGAATGGCTGTTCGTGTTGCTATCAATGGATTTGGCCGGATCGGCCGCCTCGTGCTGCGCTCCATCATCGAGCATGGCCGCAAGGATATCGAAGTTGTGGCGATCAACGATCTGGGCCCGGTGGAAACCAATGCCCACCTCCTGCGCTTCGATTCGGTGCATGGCCGCTTCCCGGCCGATGTGAAGGTCGATGGCGACAAGATCATCATCAATGGCAAGCCGATCCTCGTCACCGCCATCCGCGACCCGAAAGACCTGCCGCACCGCGAACTGGACGTCGACATCGCGATGGAGTGCACCGGCATCTTCACCTCGAAGGACAAGGCCTCGGCCCACCTCGCTGCCGGCGCCAAGCGCGTGCTCGTCTCTGCCCCGGCAGACGGCGCCGACCTGACGGTCGTCTACGGCGTCAACCATGACAAGCTGACGAAGGACCATACGGTCGTCTCGAACGCCTCGTGCACCACCAACTGCCTCGCCCCGGTCGCCTCGGTCCTGCACAAGGCCATCGGCATCGAGAAGGGCATGATGACGACCATCCATTCGTACACGAACGATCAGCCCTCGCTCGACCAGATGCACAAGGACCTCTACCGGGCGCGCGCAGCTGCCCTGTCGATGATCCCGACCTCGACCGGCGCTGCAAAAGCCGTCGGCCTCGTGCTGCCGGAGCTGAAAGGCAAGCTCGACGGCATCTCTGTGCGCGTGCCGACACCGAACGTCTCGGTCGTTGACCTGAAATTCATCGCGAAGAAATCCACGAGCGTTGAAGAGGTCAATAATGCCGTCAAGGCTGCCGCAGAGTCCGGCCCGCTGAAAGGCATCCTCGGCGTCACTGAAGTGCCGAACGTCTCGGTCGACTTCATCCACGACCCGCGCTCCTCGATCTTCCACCTCGACCAAACCAAGGTGATGGACGGCAATTTCGTGTCGATCATGACTTGGTACGACAACGAGTGGGGCTTCTCGACCCGCATGGCCGACACCGCCATCGCAATGGCGAAGCTGATCTAATTTTACCCTCCCCCGCCGATCGCTCCCGCGAAGGCGGGGCGCCTCAGGCGGTTCCAATCAACCTCACGAGGTCCCCGCCTTCGCGGGGATGAGCGGACATACCAATGACCACCTTCAAACGCATCCCCGACGCAGGAAACCTCACCGGCAAGACCGCGCTCGTGCGGGTCGACTTCAACGTGCCGATGGAGAATGGTCTGGTGACGGACGATACGCGCCTGCGCGCCGCCGTCGACACGGTCCAGTCCCTGCGTACAGCGGGCGCCAAAGTTGCCCTGCTCGCACATTTCGGCCGCCCGAAAGGCGAACGCGCTGCGGAGATGAGCCTCGCGCCGGTCGCCGGCGCCTTCGCCAAGGTGCTCGGCGCAAATGTCAGCTTCGTCGCCGACTGCAAGGGCGAGCATGTGAAGAAAGCGATCGCCGACCTGCCGCCCGCCGGCGTCATCCTGCTCGAGAACACCCGCTTCTACAAAGGCGAGGAAAAAGGCGACATGGAACTCGCGAAAGAGATCGCCGCGCTCGGCGACATCTTCGTCAACGACGCCTTCTCCGCCGCTCACCGCCGACACGTCACCACCGCCGTGCTCGCCGAACTCCTGCCCGCCTATGCCGGCGTGACGATGGAGGCCGAACTCGACGCGCTCGACAAGGCCCTCGGCAACCCGCAACGCCCCGTCATGGCAATCGTCGGCGGCGCCAAGGTCTCCTCCAAGATCGACCTGTTGAAAAACCTTGTTTCCAAGGTCGAAATGCTGGTCATCGGCGGCGGCATGGCGAACACGTTCCTCTTCGCGCGCGGATACTCCGTGGGCAAATCACTTTGCGAGCGCGACCTCGTGGATACGGTGAAAGAGATCGAAGCCAACGCGAAGGCGTCCGGTTGCGAGATCCTCTTGCCCGCCGATGTCGTCGCAGCGAAAGAGT
Organism: Hyphomonas sp.; assembly: GCA_003486945.1. Lineage (GTDB taxonomy): Bacteria > Pseudomonadota > Alphaproteobacteria > Caulobacterales > Hyphomonadaceae > Hyphomonas. Next base: position 11,457 of record DNFL01000065.1, read on the forward strand.
TCAAGGCCCATGCGGCGCACCGTGTCTGCGGCCTCGCCGAAGTGCAGGATGACGAGATGATCCTCGATGCCGGCCCGGCCTCGGTCGCCGCGCTCGCCGCCGCCATGGACAGGGCGAAAACCATCGTCTGGAACGGCCCCCTCGGCGCGTTCGAGCTTGCCCCCTTCGACACCGCCACCAATGCCGCCGCCCGCGCCGCAGGTGAGCGCGCCAAAGCCGGCAAGTTGGTCGCTGTCGCCGGCGGAGGCGACACGGTCGCTGCCCTCAACCATGCCGGCGCCGCGCCGGACTTCACCTTCATCTCCACCGCAGGGGGCGCCTTCCTCGAATGGATGGAAGGTAAAGAGCTGCCCGGCGTCGAGGCGCTGAAGCGCTAACATTTCCAGCATTTTTGAGTGTTTTCAGGCTGCCCGGCACCGGGTTGCCACACTCACTGCAATACCTTGCCGCATGGCAACGTTGTCTGCCTTTTCCGGCATGCCAGTTGAATATAGGGCAGTCAGAAAGGTCTCTCCGAGCGGGAGGCGGCCCCTCCGGCTACGGACGGCTTCGCGGCTGTCCTGAAGCGCTACAGCCGCCTCGCTCCGAGAGCCTGCATGACACATCCGGCACTGTCCGGACCACAGACAAGGGTAACTGAAATGGCGGGTATCGATATGGCAGTGAAGACTTCGGTGAACGAAGCGATGGCGAAGCAGATGGCGCAGAAGGCCGGCTTCATCGCCGCGCTCGACCAGTCCGGCGGCTCGACGCCGAAGGCGCTGCGCCAGTACGGCATCGAGGAAGGCGCCTGGTCGAACGACGAGGAAATGTACGGCCTCATCCACCAGATGCGCGCCCGCATCATCAAGTCGCCCGCATTCACCGGAGAGAAAGTCATCGGCGCCATCCTGTTCGAGCGCACCATGGACGCTTCCATCGACGGTATTCCGACAGCGGAATATCTCTGGACGAAGCGCGGCGTTGTCCCCTTCCTGAAAGTCGACAAGGGCCTTGAAGCCGCAAAAGACGGCGTGCAGATGATGAAGCCGATCACCGGCCTCGACGCCCTGCTTGAGCGCGCCGTTGCCAAGGGCATCTTCGGCACCAAGATGCGCGCCGTCATCGACGCAGCAAACCCTGCCGGCATCGCCGCCATCGTCGCCCAGCAATTCGAGATCGGCAAACAGATCCTCGCTCACGGCCTGATGCCGATCATCGAGCCGGAAGTGACCATCACCATCGCCGACAAAGCCGAGGCCGAGGACATCCTCCTCGCCGAAATCCTGAAACACCTCGACACCCTTCCCGCCGGCCAGCAGGTGATGCTGAAACTCTCGCTGCCGACCAAGGCCAACCAGTACAAGGCGCTCGTCGATCATCCGAAAGTCATGCGCGTCGTCGCCCTCTCCGGCGGCTATTCGCGCACCGAGGCCTGCCAGAAGCTCGCCGCAAACACCGGCATGATCGCCAGCTTCTCGCGCGCCACCACCGAAGGCCTCTCCGCCAAGCAAAGCGATGCCGATTTCGACAAGGTGCTCGCAGAAACCATCACCACCATCTGCGACGCTTCGACCGCAGGCTGACACGCCGCGGCCCCTTGCGGGGGCGTCTGAAGGCCCCATCTGAACAGGCGCGGGAGTGAAACGCTCCCGCGCCTTTTTCATTGCCTGGAGATGCCCCGATGAAATGCCCCGTTGATGACGAGACCCTCGTCATGACCGAACGCAACGGAGTCGAGATAGACTATTGCCCGAAATGCCGCGGCGTCTGGCTCGACCGGGGCGAACTCGA
>DNFL01000397.1:0-418 GCA_003486945.1 Hyphomonas sp.
GCTGCAGACGCGCAGCGGCAAGCGCACAGCGGCGGCGGCGGTGAAGATCGCGGTGGACTTGGTGAAAGAGGGGCTGATCTCGGAGAAGGATGCGCTTCTGCGCCTTGACCCGTCTCAGCTCGACCAGCTGCTGCATCCGCGCATTCCAAGCGATGACGAGAACAAGAAAGCCGGTGGCAAGCCTTACGATGTGATCGTGAAGGGCCTGCCGGCGAGCCCCGGCGCCGCGGTCGGCAAGGTCGTGTTCGATTCCGAGGAGGCCTTCAACATGGCCGCCAAGGGCGAGGACGTGATCCTGGTGCGCGTCGAGACGAGCCCGGACGATATCAAGGGTATGCATGCGGCGCGCGCGATTGTGACGGCGCGCGGCGGGATGACCAGTCATGCGGCTGTGGTGGCGCGCGGCATGGGCCGGCCC
>DNFL01000397.1:635-1047 GCA_003486945.1 Hyphomonas sp.
CATGGGCCGGCCCTGCGTCTGTGGGGCCAGCGACCTGAAGGTGGACGGCGCGAAGGGCGAGTTCACAGTGCGCGGGCGCACGTTCCGCAAGGGCGATGTGGTGACCATCGATGGCGGCACGGGCCGCGTGATGGCGGGCGCGATCAGCCTGATCAAGCCGGACCTGTCGGGCGATTTCGGGCTGGTGATGGGCTGGGCAGACAAGGTCCGCCGCCTGAAAGTGCGCGCGAACGCCGAGACGCCGCTGGACACGCGCACGGCAGTCGAGTTCGGCGCCGAAGGCGTTGGCCTCTGCCGCACGGAACATATGTTCTTCGAGGAAGAGCGTATCCCGGCGGTGCGCACGATGATCCTCTCCAATGATGAGGCTGGCCGCCGAGAGGCGCTTGCGAAGCTGCTGCCGATGCAGCGC
>DNFL01000397.1:1356-1536 GCA_003486945.1 Hyphomonas sp.
CCGCCGCTGCACGAATTCCTGCCGCATACGGATGAGGATATCGCGGGTGTGGCGAAAGCATCCGGCCTGAGCGCCGACGAGTTGCGCCGGCGCGCGCATGACCTGCACGAGAGCAATCCGATGCTGGGCCATCGCGGGTGCCGGCTCGGCATCACTTATCCCGAGATCTACGAGATGCAG
>DNFL01000397.1:1742-5147 GCA_003486945.1 Hyphomonas sp.
GAGATCGCCGAGATGCAGGCGCGCGCCATCTTCGAAGCAGCGGTGAATGTTGCCAAGGAAGGCAAGCTGAAGCCGGTGCCGGAAGTGATGATCCCGCTGGTGGCAACGCAGCGCGAGCTGGCGATCCTGAAGGCGCTGGTCGACGAGACGGCGCAGAAGGTGTTTGCGGAGACGGGCGTGACAGTCGACTACACAGTCGGCACGATGATCGAGCTGCCACGTGCGGCGCTGCAAGCGGGTGAGATTGCGCAGTCGGCGGCATTCTTCTCGTTCGGCACGAATGACCTGACGCAGACGACGCTGGGCATCAGCCGCGACGATGCGGGCAAGTTCCTGCAGGCCTATTCGGAGAAGGGCATCTACGAGAAAGACCCCTTCGTGACGCTCGACCAGGACGGTGTTGGTGAACTGGTGAAGATCGCCGCCGAGCGCGGCAAACGCACCCGGCCCAGTATCAAACTGGGAATTTGTGGTGAACACGGCGGTGACCCAGCCTCGGTCGAATTCTGCCACCGGGCAGGCCTCGATTACGTCTCCTGTTCACCTTACCGGGTGCCGATTGCGCGTCTCGCGGCGGCACAGGCAGCGCTCAAAGAGGCTGCAAAGTAGCCGAAACCTGCCTGTTCAGCTGGCGCTTGAGTGTTGTTTTCCAGCCACAGGGGTGGCGGGCGAGAATCGCTGAGGTTGCGGCCCAGCGGACCTGAAACCTGTTCAAATTCAGGGGGATGCGGGCGATTTCCTTGAAATTGCATCAATCCGCAACTTCTACGCGCGGTCGATCCTCTCTGAATTGTCACTCTCAGGACTGGCTGAATTATTGCTAGATAGTCCCGGGTGGTCCAAGTCGCCGTGTCCCGCGAATGCGGGGCGGGACGCGTACGGTCCTCATAAGTGCGTTGAACCCTGTTAACCCGGGTTTCCAGGCGGATGAATAACCGCCAGCCGGGATAAAGAGGAACGGTGATGTTAAGGTTTCTTCAACCAAGCCGGGCGAGTCTCGGCCCCCTGAATGGGCTGCGTGAAAAGCTCAAACGGTGGTGGCTCGGAATGACTGACCAGGAACAGCGGGAAGTCTTTATCCGCGGCGGCATGATTGCCGTCTGCGCGGTGACGGCGACGGTATCGCTGCCGGTGATTTCCGACCAGCAGGCCGCGCTGCGTGCCGAGGCGGAATACCGCTCCGAAGTCCAGCGCTTTGCCACTTTCCAGGATGCCGGCCTTGCCGCGCGCGCCGATGCGATGACGCCGGCGCTGCTCGATACGCCCTGGCTGCGCACTGTCGAATATACCCTGAAGCGTGACCCCGACTCCTCGATGAGCCGGTATGCGATGCGCGACCGCGACGGCGCGGCGCTGCAGACGCTCGCTTCGTTCACGGCCGATCAGGTGCAGCGCGCCGAGACGATCGATTCTGAACTGATGTGCATGGCGCAGGCGGTGTATTACGAATCCGCCCGCGAGCCGCTGGAAGGCCAGCTGGCGGTGGCGGAAGTGATCGCCAACCGGATGCGCGACCACCGGTATCCGGATACCGCGTGCGGCGTGGTGTTCCAGGGCGCAACCCGCACGACGGGCTGTCAGTTCACCTTCACCTGCGACGGCGCGATGCAGAAGAAGCCGGTGGGCGAGAACTGGGAACGCGCAAAACGCATTGCCGCTCACGTGCTGATGGGAATCAACGAAGAGCGCACGGGCGGGGCGACCCATTACCATGCGACCTATGTCGACCCGATCTGGAATTCCGGTCTGATCCAGACCAACAAGGTTGGCCTGCACATCTTCTACCGCTTCCCGCGCGGCAGCGAATGGGCGAGCGTCAACCGCACCTTCGAAGCCCGCAAGGAATCGAACCGCATGCAGCTGGCGGCGCTCGACGCAAATTCGGCGCCCGGCGATGTGATCGATGAGGGCGTGCTGTTCTCGTCCAAGAGCTCTGCGGCGGATGACGGCTATTACACCATCACGCCGACGACGGCGCCGGCGGGTGTGTCGACTTCGACGCGCACTGTGTCGTCCGCTGCGCCGCGCATCATGAGCGTGCAGACGGTGCCTGCGGCCGAGGCCGAGGTAAAGAAGGACACGGCGAAACTGAGCGCGGTAGAAGAATACATGGCGCGCCAGACCGGCACGTCGGCTTCGGTAGACGGCGCGTTCTGAGCCAATCTCACCTGACACTCAAAGGCCGCCGGTGGTTTCCCCCGGCGGCCTTTTGCTTTTGGAGCGGGCGGATCAACTGCGCGGCGGCACGCGGGTCTTGATCTGCTTGCGCACGAGGCCGGGCAGCCAGCGGGTCATGAAGCGGGCACGTTCGGCTTCGCCGCCGACCATGTAATGGATGTCGGCGCCGTGGGCAGCGTCCCAGACGCGCTCAGCCGCCATCGAGACGGGGTAGATGGTGGCGCCGCTCGCTTTCATCTGGTCCGACATCTTCTCGTTGGCGCCATCCGACTTGCCCATGTCGAGGATGGGTGTGTCGACGAACCAGGGCATCAGGCTGACGACGCGGATGCCGAGATCGCGGAACTCAGCATCGAGCGCTTCCGTCAGCCCACGGACGGCCCATTTGGAGGCGGAATAGACCGCGAGCTGCGGCGCGCCGACGATGCCGGCGGTGGAGGCGGTGTTGATGATGCGCGCGTCCTTCGTGGCCTTCAGCAGCGGCAGGGCGGCGTAGACGCCGTTGATCACGCCCTTGACGTTGATATCGATGACGAGATCGGAATCCTCCGGCGGGACTTCCTCGAACCAGCCATGGCGGCCGATGCCGGCATTGTTGAAGAGGATATCCATCTTGCCGCCGGTCGCCGCGGAGAAGCCTTCCATCGCGGCGGCCCAGTCGGCGCGCGTCGTAACATCGAGGCGGGCGGTGTGGCAGTTCGCAGCGCCGATTTCGGCGGCGACGGATTTCAAGCCCATCTCGTTGATGTCATAGAGGCCGCAAAACCAGCCTTTCTTTGCGAAGTACCGTGCGGTTTCCGCGCCGATGCCGGAGGCGGCGCCGGTGATGAAGATGCTCTTGCGTCCGCCTGCGGCCGCGTTTGCGCCTGACATGTATGTCTCCTGAAGCCCGTGCTGAATTTTGCACGGCCACTGTCAGATCACATCGAGGCCGAGGTCAAGGTTCGGTGCGGAATGGGTGAGGGCGCCGACAGAAATATAGTCGACGCCGGTTTCGGCGATTGCCGCTACGGTATCCAGGTTGACGCCGCCGGAGGCTTCGAGCGTGACACGGCCGGCAGTCAGCGCGACGGCGGCGCGCAAAGTGCCCATGTCCATATTGTCGAGGAGGATAGCGTGGGGCGCGTGCTTCAGCGCCTCTTCGAGCTGGGCGAGCGTGTCGACTTCTACCTCGATCATGCCGGTGCCGCTGTCGACCTCGTGGCTCTGCCACGCGCCGCCGTACTT
>DNFL01000357.1:0-14140 GCA_003486945.1 Hyphomonas sp.
CTTGATCGGCCACAGCAGGCGGCGCGCCTTGTCGAGGTTGCCGTTATCCGGCCAGGAGTTCAGCGGAGCGAACCGGATATTGCCGGCGCCGCCACCACCGCGGCCATCGGCAAGGCGGTAGGAACCGGCCGAGTGCCAGGCGAGGCGGATCATCAGGCCGCCGTAGTGGCCATAGTCAGCCGGCCACCAGTCCTGGCTGTTGGTCATCAGGGCGTGCATGTCCTTCTTGAGCGCTTCGAAGTCGAGCGTCTTGACGGCTTCACGGTAGCTGAACGCCTCACCGAGTGGGTTCACCTTGGTGTCGTGCTGGTGAAGGATGTCGAGGTTCAGCGTTTCCGGCCACCAGGCCGTATTCGATGCACCGGCCGCAGTCAGGCCGCCATGCATCACAGGGCATTTGGCGTCATTGCTCATGGAATCTCCGTTCTTTTCTAAGTTATTCCAGCTTTTTCCAGCTTTTCGCGGATGGAATCGGGCTGCTTTTTCCAAGGTCGCGGATCAGCACCTATTGATCAAATTGATTTTGGCGAACCTAGGTATAGGCCGTCTCTTTGGCAGTTTTATCTCAGCCCGCAAGCCCCTCCGCCGCGGGAGGGCTGGCCGAAATCCCGGAAGCTGTGGATAGTGTCCCCTGAAGCCCCGGAAACAATTCCGGCACACAGTATCAGACCGCTCGGGAGGCGCACAGACATGGCCATCGATTTCAACGCCAATTACACCATGACGATCAACGGCAAGGGCGTGATCTCGCCTTCGCAGATTGACGTCGTGAACCCGGCCACGGGCGTGAGCTTTGCGTCGGCGCCGGATTGTACAGAGGCGCAACTGAACGAGGCGGTCAGCTCGGCGAAGGCGGCGTTCCGGACATGGAAGAAGGTGCCGATTGCGGAGCGCCAGGCGATGGTGCGCAAGGCGGGCGAAGTGCTGGCTGCGCATGCCGATGATCTTGCCCGCCTGTTCACGCGCGAGCAGGGCCGGCCGGTGGACGCGGCGAAGCAGGAAATCCTCGGTGCATCGCAATGGCTGCAGGCGGTCTCGGCAATGACCCCGCCGACGCATGTGGTGGAAGACTCCGCTGCCCAGCGCATCGAGACGACCTATGTGCCGCTCGGCGTGATCTGCGCGATTGCACCATGGAACTTCCCGGTCACGCTGTCGATGTGGAAGGTTGCCCCTGCCCTCGTAGCGGGCAACACGATGGTGCTGAAACCTTCGCCGTTCACGCCGCTGTGCACGCTGAAAGTGGGTGAGCTCTTCCGCGACATCTTCCCGCCGGGCGTGCTGAACATCATCAGCGGCGGCGACCAGCTTGGGCCCCAGATGACCTCGCATCCGGGCTTTGCGAAAATCTCGTTCACCGGCTCCACCGCCACCGGCAAGGCCGTGCTGGCGAGCGCGGCGAAGGATCTGAAGCGCGTGACGCTGGAACTCGGCGGCAATGATGCGGCCATCGTTCTGCCGGACGTGGACCTCGATGACGTCGCCCAGAAAATCTTCTTCGGCGCCTTTTTCAATACGGCTCAAATCTGCGTCGCCACCAAGCGCCTGTATGTGCACGAAAGCATCTATGACGGCCTGCGCGACCGGCTCGCTGCCATCGCCAAGGCTGTGAAGGTGGGCGACGGCACGGAGCAAGGCACGGTGCTCGGCCCCATCCAGAACAAGCGCCAGTATGAGCGCGTGATGGACCTGATCGACGATGCGAAGAAATCCGGCCTCACCCTGATCGAGGGCGCGAACGTGCCCGATGGCGGCGGATATTTCATTCCGGTCACCATCGTGGACAACCCGCCGGAATCTTCCCGCGTCGTGCAGGAAGAGGCCTTCGGCCCGGTTCTGCCGCTGCTGAAGTTCACTGACATTGACGATGTGATCGACCGCGCGAATGACAGCGATTATGGCCTCGCCGGCGCCGTCTGGTCGAAGGACACGGACAAGGCGGTCGACATCGCCCGCCGTCTGGAAACGGGCACAGTGTGGATCAACCAGAACCTGCAGCTGCGCCCTGACACGCCCTTCGCCGGGCACAAGCAATCCGGCTTCGGCATCGAGAACGGCATGGAAGGCCTGCTCGAGTACATGGTGCCGCAGGCGATCTATGTCGCGAAGGGTGCCTGAGCCTGACGGCGGACCTCGACCGGCGCAAAGCCTTTATCCGGGCGAATACGCGCCTCGGCGCCGTGCCGGGGATCGTACTGCCGCATCTTGATCCGCCTGCAGAGCTTCGCGTCTGGCAGGCGGACGAGATCACCCCGATCTGGGCGGCAACGGAGACCGACCTGCAGCGACAGGGCCTGGAGCCGCCCTTCTGGGCCTTCCCTTGGGCGGGCGGACAGGGCGTGGCGCGCTACATTCTGGAATATCCGGAAACGGTGCGCGGCAAGCGCGTGCTGGACATTGCCTGCGGCGGCGGATTGCTGGCGATTGTCGCGGCCGCGGCGGGCGCGGCGGAAGTGGCAGGCAATGACATCGACGCGATGTGCGAGGCGGCGCTGGCGCTGAACGCGGAGGCGAACGGCGTGGCCGTGCACTGGCTCTGCGGCAACCTGATCACCGCGCCGCCCCTCGATTTCGACGTGATCCTTGCGGGTGACGTGTTCTATGAGCGCGACATGTCCGCGAGCTTTCAGGACTGGTTCGCCGAGGCTGCGCAGCAAGGCGCCACGATCTACGCCGGCGACCCCGGCCGCGCCTACGCGCCGAAAGGCGGGCCGGACCCGGTCGCGGAATACGCCATCGCGACCACGATGGAACTCGAGAGCGCAGAGCGCCGGACTTGCCGGGTTTGGCGGCTCTGAAGCCGGAACCACCTTAAAGTTACGGGGTTTCCCCTAGGTCGCGGCTTGTCAGAAAAAATGGAACGTGTTCCAGTTTTCTGAAACCGGAGGGACTCACATGGCCGCTGCCAACCTGTCGCGCGTGCGCAAATCGATCCTGCCGCAGGCGGGCGATACCTGGGCGAGCATTGCGAAACGCGAGCTGCCGAAGCTGGACGAGGCAGCGGGCATTGCCAGCCTTCAGAGCTGGAACCTGCATGTATTCATGCGCTCAGCCGGGCCTTCGGGCGGGCCGCGCGGAGGCAACCCCATCCTGCCGAGCGATGTGATCTTCGTCGAGCCGCCGGGCGCGCGCGCATGAGCCTTGCCGTCATCCGCAATGTTCGCGTTGCCGCCGCGCATGACGGCGATGCAGAACTGATGGTGACGCTGGAATACGAAAATGGCGGCACCTCGCTGGTGGCGTTGGATGAATTTGCGGCGCGGACCCTGATGGAGTCCTGCGCGGCCACCTCGCCCGAGGGATTGATCGGGGCGGGCTGGGAAAAGGTTCGCGACGCGCTGGTTGCGTCATCGCAGAGATATGCCGGCGCGCCGGCGGAAGAACATTCGGGAGGATAATGACATGTATGATCTGGTGATCCGGAACGGCACCGTGGTGGATGGCTCCGGCCTGCCCTCCTACAAGGCGGACATCGCCATCAGCGGCAATCGCATCGCGAAAATCGGCCGCGTCGCGGAGAAGGGCAAGAAGGAAGTGAACGCGGCAGGCAAGGTTGTCTCGCCGGGCTTCATTGATCCGCATACGCACTTTGACGCTCAGTTGCTCTGGGATGGCTATGCCAAGCCGGCGCTGTCGCATGGCGTCACCACGATTGTGCCGGGCAACTGCTCGCTCTCCCTCGCGCCGCTGAAGGAGAAGCACCGGATGAAGCTGGTAGGCATGTTCAACCAGATTGAAGAGATGCCGCTGAAAGCCTTCAAGGAAGGCGTGGTGTGGGACTGGGAAACCTTCTCCGAATATATCACGCGCATCCGCAAGGGCCTTGCCATCAATGTGGCGCCGCTGGTGGGCCATAGCGTGATCCGCCTCTGGGTGATGGGCGACGCCGCGATGGAGCGCACCGCCAACGCCGACGAGATCGCCGGCATGCAGGCCGTGCTGCGCGAATGCCTGGATGCGGGCGCGATTGGCCTGTCGACGAGCTATGTCGACATGGACGAGACGCTGCAGCCTGTGCCGAGCCGGTATGCGGATGCGGATGAAGTGGACGCGCTGGCGAGCGTGCTGGGCGAGTATGGCCGTATCCTGCAGATCGTGCCGGAATTCTATGATCCGGACCTGACCATTGCGCGGCTTGATCAGCTGGCGGAGCTTTCGCTGAAATATTCGATCCCGACGACTTTCTCGCCGCTGTTCGTGAATGCGGACAATGTCGAGGCGGTGGACCGGGTGATGGCGCGGGTGGACGAGCAGTTTGCGCGCGGCGCGCGGGTGTGGCCGCAGGTGCAGACGCGGCCGATCGATATCAGCTTCTGCTTCGCCGTGCCGAGCCTGATGTTTATCCGGCTGGCGAGCTGGTACAAGATCATGCGCTTCGGCACGCCGGAGCAGATCATGGCGGCGTTCAGCGATGCGGAGACGCGCAAGAAGCTGGTGGCAGAGGCCGAACAGTTCCCGATCTGGCCGATCCTGCGCCTGCGCGCGGTGAACAGCGAAGCGAACCAGAAATATGTGGGCAAGACGCTCGGCGAAATCGCGGTGATGCGCGGCACCACGGCGATTGATGCGATGATTGACTTGTCGCTGGAAGAGAAGCTCGATGCGCATTTCATGGCGGCGAGCATGGGGCACAATTCGGATGAGAAAGTCAGCAGCATGCTGAAACATCCGCGCGTGCATATCGGCGCCAGCGATGGCGGCGCGCACATCCTCTCCTTCTCCACCTATGGCGACACCGGATACCTGTTCGGCCATTTCGTCCGTAACCTGAAGGCTATGAGCCTTGAAGAAGCTGTGAAGAAAGTCACCTCCGACACCGCCGCCATCTGGGGCATCCCGGAGCGCGGACTGATCCGGGCGGGCTACATAGCCGACCTCGTGATCTTTGATCCGTCCACGATCGATCGCGGCGAGGAAGTGTATGTTCAGGACGTGCCCGGAGATGGCAGCCGCTATGTGCGCGATGCGCGCGGTGTGGACACCGTTGTCGTCGGCGGCGGCGTCGCCTGGACTGCGAAGAAGGGCTACGCGAAAGACACGCGCGGCCAGATCCTGCCCGGCATCGAAGCGGACGCGCGTTCGCTGGAGGTCGCATGAGCTGGCCGGGTGTTGTCCAGCGCCGCATTGCCAGCAACGGAATCCAGATGAACATCGCCGAAGCGGGCCGTGGTCCGCTGGTGCTGTTGCTGCACGGATTTCCGGAGTCCTGGTATTCCTGGCGCCACCAATTCGCCCCGATTGCGGCGGCGGGCTATCATGTCGTCGCGCCCGACATGCGCGGCTATGGCAGGACCGACAAGCCGCATGAGATCGAGGCCTACACGCAGGTTGAAGTCGTCAAGGACACTATCGGCCTGATCCCGGCGCTCGGCTATGAGCAGGCTATTGTCATCGGCCATGACTGGGGGGCGCCGACGGCCTGGGCGACCGCGCTGTTCCATCCGGACAAGGTACGCGCCGTAGGCGGACTATCGGTGCCGTTCATGCCGCGATCGCCGGTGCAACCGATGCCGATGATGCGCGAGATGTTCAAGGGCCAGTTCTTCTACCAGCTCTATTTCTTCGAGCCCGGCGTCGCCGAGGCGGAATTCGAAAGCGACATCCGCATGTGCCTGAAGAAATTCCTCGTGCTCGGCGGCGGCGAGACGGACCTTACAGCGCTGCCGGTGAAAGGTGAGCATGATGACATGTTCTCGAGCCTTCCGGAGCCGAATGCCTTGCCGAAATGGCTGACTGAGGCCGATCTCGATTTCTTCACCGCCGAATTCGAACGCTCCGGCATGCGCGGGCCGCTGAACTATTACCGCAACCACGACCTCACCTGGAAACTGACCGAAGGCGCGCCGACGGAAATTCACCAGCCGGCGATGTTCCTGGCCGGGGCGAATGACGGCGTGGTGGCGATGGCAGCGCCGGCCATTCAGATGATGCCGCACTTCGTGAAAGACCTGCGGATAAACCGCATGCTGCCCGGCATCGGCCTCTGGACGCAGCAGGAAGCACCGAAAGAGACGAACGCGGCCATTCTAGAATTCCTGAAGATGGTCGACGGCTAAGAGGCGGAGAAGGAAGATGGCAGAGAAAATCCTCGTCATCGGCGCCGGGATCGGCGGGCTGTGCACGGCGCTGATGCTGGCGCCGTCCGGGCGCGAGGTGATCTTGCTGGAGCGTGACGGGCCGGTAGAGACCGGCAATCCGGATGAGCTGTTCCTCAGCTGGAAGCGCACCGGCGTGGGCCACCTGCGCCAGAGCCACGCCTTTCTTGCGCGCCTGCGCAACATCATGAAGGCCGAACACCCTGCCCTGCTCGATCAACTCGCAGAGCTCGGCGTGCGTGAGTTGACCTTCGAGAACATGCTGACGGAGCATCAACTCGCCGCCTACAAGCCTGAACCCGCTGATGAAGAACTGATCATCCTCACTAGCCGCCGCACGACGCTGGAAATGGCGATGCGCCGCTATGCGGAATCGCTAGAGAACGTGACGATCCGTTCGGGCTTTCTCGTCCGCAGGCTGATCACGTCGAAGGGCGCTGACGGCGTGTTTGACGTGACCGGCGTTGAGGGTGAGGAGAATGGGGCGCCGGTTCGGCTGACAGCGGACGCTGTTGTGGATGCCTCCGGCAAGAGTGGGTTCACGATCGAGCAGCTGATCGATGAGGGCGCGAGCATCAAGGAGGAAAGCGAAAGCTCCGGCATCCTCTATTTCACACGCCACTACCGTCTGCGCGATGGGCAGGACGAGCCCGACCGGCGCAGCAATCCGCCTGCCACAGGCGATCTCGGCTATCTGAAGTTCGGCGTTTTCCCGGGCGATGGCGGGAACTTCTCGATCACTATCGCCATTCCTGAAGTGGAGATGGAAATGCGAAAGTCAATCCTCAACCCGGACATCTTCCATCAGATCACGCTGATGCTGCCCGGGCTTTATCCGTGGACGAACGAAACACGCTCTGAGAGCACCAGCAAGGTGTTCGGCATGGGTGACCTGCAGAGCCGCTGGCGCGACATGGTGACAGATGGAAGGCCCGCCGTGCGCGGCTATTTCGCGCTGGGCGATACGCTGATCCGCACCAACCCGCTTTACGGGCGCGGCTGTTCCTTCGCGGCTGTCAGCGCGCAGCGCCTGCGTGAAACACTGGACGAGACAGCAGACCCGGCCGCGCGGGCCGTTGCCTACTACAATCGCATCTTGGAAGAGCTGCGCCCGTTCTACCTGACCCAGCGCCGCCAGGACCGCAGCGCCATCAAGCGCGCAAAACAGGCGCTGACGCCCGGCTACCGCAAGAGCCTGCGCTCAAGGATTCTGGAAAGCTTCATTGATGACGGCGTCCGCATTGCCGTTCGCTCCGACATCCGACTGCTGCGCGAAGCGATGCGAGGGTTTCACATGCTGGAGCATCCGGACAAATGGCTCGGCAAGCCGCGCAATCTCGCGAAGGTGCTTTACTACTGGTCGCGCGGGAAGAAGAGCAACGCTGCCGCCTATCCGCCGAACCCCGGGCCGGAGCGGACCCAGATGATGCAGGCGTTGAAACTCGACTACCAGGCGGATATTGACCGGATGGCAGAGCCGGAGGCCGCCGCAGCATGACAAGCCCGCCCGAAGCTCTCGCCGTAAAGCCTGAAACTGGCCGCCGCGAACAGGCCAAGGCTGAACGCCGCGACAAGATCGTGCGCGCCGCGCGTGATCTGATCCGCGAGACCGGCGACATGAACCTCTCCATGCGGATGATCGCCAAGCGGGCGGAAGTCAGCGTCGCGACCTTCTATAACCTGTTCGGCTCGAAGCGGGCCGTCGTGATGGCCGTGCTGGAGGATGAGCGAGACTTCCTGCAGAAATACCAGAAGCTGAAAGTCTCTAATGCCATTGACCGCATCTTCGAGGCGCACAAGCTGGCCTATGGATATTTTGTTCAGGACCCGGACTTTTATCGCCCGCTCTGGCGCGCCTTGCTCGTCTCCGGCAGCAAGGATGATACCGGCCTTGTCAGTCCAGGGCGCAAGGCGCAGACCCGGGCGGCATGGATCGCCCTGCTGACGCAGGCACAGGAAGAAGGCTATCTCAGCGCCGATGCGCAGCCGGCGCTGCTCGAACGCACGCTGTCGTATCTCGCTGGCGGCGCGCTGCTCTCCTGGACGATGGATGATCTGCAGACGGACGACCTGATGCCGTCGGTTGCACTTGGCTATGCCAGCGTTCTGAGCAGCGTGGCTACGCCGGAGGGCCTGCGCCGCCTGGAGAAGCGGATAGTGGAATATCGCCGGATGCTGAAGGCGGCGCGCTAAGTCAGACTGTGGGCCAGACCGCGCGCCGTAGCTTTCAGGACCGTGTCTGCATCCAGATCCGGTACTTCCAGCAGCATTTCGATAGCCGCATAGCCCAGCTCCACCACCATGCGGGCACGCGCGTAGGCTTCCGCCTTCGCTTTTCCGCGCTTGCCGGGCGCCATTTCAGCAGCCATCAGGCCAGCCACATGGGCATGCGATTCTAGGCGGACCGGCGCGAGATCCGGCGAAGCACGCAGCGAGGAAATGATCTCCCGGCCGCCGCGAAAAGCACGCGTGACCGCGAGTGTTTCTCGCAGCACCGACTCCATCGCGGCTTCCGAAGAGCGGAAGCCGCCACCCGCCTGCTGCTCTATGATCGTGTTCTGCGCATTCATCAGCCTGCGGCCGAGTTCGGCGAGCAGGTCATACTTGTCTGTAAAATAGCGATAGAAGGAAGGAGGCGAGGCGCCTGCTTCGGCGGCCACAGCGTTTGAATTCAACGCTTCCAGTCCGCCACGCTCGAGGATCACCTGCGCCGCCGCAATCAGACGTTCGCGCATTTCAACCGACCGCGCCTGCCGGGCGGGCGGAGCGGGTGCAAGCGTCTGTATTCTGGACACGGAATTCTCCTGCGGACGGACGACCGGTATCGAGGATCATTGTTGACCCAATCCCGAAAATAGTAAATGCTACTTTTTACAGCGGAGGACAGCCGATGAAGATAACACGGCGTCACTTGATGACCGGCGCAGCCGGCGCAGGCATCATTGCGGCCGGCGTCGGCATTCATAGTTTCAGCTGGAACCAGCGCGATTTCACGCGGCGCGGCTATTTGGAAGGCGCACCCGAAGCGCCGCCCGGAAAGGCGAGCTGGATGAACTGGGCGGGCATCGAGCGTGCGACACCGGATGAAATCTCCTTTCCCGATTCCGTTGAAGCGCTGGCGGAAAAGGTGCGCAGCGCGAAGGGCCGTGTGCGCCCGGTCGGCAGCGGCCATTCCTTCACCGGCCTCGCGACGACCGACGACACGCTGATCATGCTGAACGGCCTTTCCGGCCTGCAGGCCTTTGATGAAGTGACGGGTGAGGCGCGCTTCGGCGCCGGCACACCGCTCTTCCAGGTCAGCAAAGACCTTGCAATGCGTGGGCGTGCGCTGGACAACCAGCCGGACATCGACTCGCAAACGCTGGCGGGCGCCTTCGCCACCGCAACGCACGGAACGGGCAATCAACTCCCGGCGCTGCACGATAACATCATCGCCTTCGAATTCGTCACCGCCGATGGCCGCCTGTTGCAAGTGACGCGCGACTCCGATGCGGACCTGTTCGAAGCGGGCAAGGTATCCCTCGGCGCGTTGGGCGTGATGACGTCTTTCACCTTGCGCAGCGCCCCGGCATACCGGTTGAAGCGCACCGTGACGGTCGAGGACTCCCGCGACTTTCTTGAACGCCTGCCGGAGACGGCCGAAGCACATCGCAATTTCGAGTTCTATTATTTTCCATGCACCGGCCTCGTCGCCACCATCTCGCACGATGTGACAGACGAGGCGCCCTCCGAAGAGACGGGTACGGACGATGATGATTTCTTGATGGGCCTGAAACAACTGCGCGACCAGCTCGGATGGGCGCCGCCGCTGCGCAAGATGATCGCCCGCTCGGAATTCCCGCGCGGCGTTGTCGAACAGCGCGTGGACGAGTCGCGGATGCTGCTCTCCACTGTCCGCCCCACCCGCTTCATCGAGATGGAATACCACATGCCGCGCGACCGCGGCCCGGAAACTGTGCGGCGTATCATGCGCCTGCTGGACGATCGCGGCGAAATCTTTTTCCCGATGGAGTATCGCCACATCGCACCGGACACGGCCTGGCTTAGCCCATTCAATGCCGCCCCGCGCGCCTCCATCGCCGTGCATGCGGCGGTCAACGAGGCCTACGATTATTTCTTCACCGACTTCGAGCCGGTCTTCCTGAAAGCCGGCGGCCGCCCGCACTGGGGCAAGCTGCACTCGCTCGGCCGCGCAGAGCTCACAAAGCTCTACCCGGACTATGAGCGCTTCCTGGAGCTTCGCCGCGAACTTGATCCGCGCGGAAAATTCCTCAACGCGCACCTCGCAAAACTGTTCGGCGAGACGTTAGATGCTTAGACTGTCACGCCGCAACCTGATGATCGGCGGCGCGGGCCTTGCGGGAGTGGCCATTCTCATGAGCAAACCGGGCGACGAGAGCGGGCCGCGCGATCCCTACTTCCTTGCGATGCAGGCGGCGCTCGCCGAAGCGGGCATCGCCTCGCCCACGCTGGTGATCGACAAGACGCGCCTCAACGCCAACATCGACACACTGATGGGCCACTTGCCTGCCGGTATGGCGTATCGTATCGTCGCTAAGTCCCTGCCCTCGCTGAACCTCATCGCGCATATCCGCCAGCGCGCCGGCACCAACCGGCTGATGACCTTTAACCAGCCCATGCTGAATGCCCTTAGCCGCGCCATGCCGGACGCCGACCAGCTGCTCGGCAAACCGCTCCCTGCCGCCTCTGCGCACAATTATTTCACCGCCCTCGCCCCCGAAGACGCCCCTGCCGCTGCGAACATCCAGTGGCTGATCGACACGCCCAAACGGCTTGATCAGTACCGGGAGCTTGCGCGCAGCACCGGCCAGACCTTCCGCATCAATCTCGAGCTGGATGTCGGCCTGCATCGCGGCGGCTTCGAAGCCGGTGAAGCCTTCAAGGCCGCCCTCGAAACAATTCGCAGCGCGCCGGAGCTCTCCCTCTCCGGCCTGATGGGCTATGAGCCACATCTCGCCGCGCTTCCGGAAACGCTTGGCTGGCGAGAGCGGGCGAAGTCCGGCGCGTGGCGGCGCTATTCGGAGGCACTCGCGCAAGTCGCAGACGTATTTGGCGCTGACGCCGTCTCCGGCCTCGTCCGCAATGCCGCCGGCAGCCCCACTTACCGCTACTATCAGGACACGGACATAGCGAGCGAGATCTCCGCCGGGTCCTGCCTTGTCAAGCCGACACATTTCGACACTCCGCTTCTGGAGCCGCACCAGCCGGCGAGCTTCATCGCCACGCCCGTAATCAAGACGATGGACAAGACGCGCCTGCCTGGCCTCGAATTCGCTGCCGACGGCCAGCGCACCTGGGACCCGAACGTGTCGAAAACCGTGTTCACCTATGGCGGCAACTGGATGGCTGATCCGGTAGACCCGCCCGGCCTCTCCTACAACAAGACCTTCGGGCGCTCCTCCAACCAGGAAATGCTCACCGGCGGCCACAACCTCGTCATCGCGCCCGACGATTTCGTCTTCTACCGCCCGCACCAGAGCGAAGCCGTGTTCCTGCAGTTCGGCGACATCGCCGTCTACGAAGAGGGTCGCATCACGCAGCGCTGGCCGGTCTTTGAAGCCTCTGCCTGACGCGCCGGTTCTAAAAGCTTCAACTCCGAAAAATGGGGTTGCTTGCCTCAGCGTCATGCGGCGCTGAATACCTTCAGGCGGACAAACCGCATTGAAGGAGAGCCCGGCGAAAACCCCGCAGGCACAGGCGATATGGACGGAAATTCGGGCGAAATCGAAAAGGAATCGACCGTGCAGCGGCCCCGGTTTTCCGAACTGCTGAGTTCACCGCGCAATCGCCGGCTCGCCGCAGCTGTGTTCACCGGCCTCATCCTGCTGCTCGGCGTGATGCTGATCGCTGACCGGACGTCTAACGTCGCCACATCGGACGCGCGCATCGCCGCCGAGATGATTGCAATCTCCACTGACATTTCCGGGCGCATCACGTCGGTCGGCGTGCGCGAGGGCGACCGCGTGAAAGCGGGCGACGTTATCTACACGATCGATGACCGCGAGGCTGGATACACGCTTGCCCAGTTTGAAGCGGAGGCAAACCGCTTGCGCGCCGAAATTTCCCGCGCTGAAGCGCGCGCCGGGCTTGCTACATCCAAAGCCGGCAGCCAGATTGCGGCGCGCGCCGCCGGCACGGAGTCCGCGTCCGCCAGTGTCGAAGCGGCGCGGTCGAACCGCGACACAGCCAAGCGCGAATATGACCGCGTCAGAGGCCTGTTCGAGCGTGGACTGATTGCGCAAAGCGGCCTCGACCAGGCGCGCAACGCTCTCGAAACGGCGGAGCAGGCCCTCCACCGTGCACAAGCTGACCGCGCCACTGCGGCGGCCGAACAACGCACGGCCAATATCAGCGGCGAGGAAGTGCGCCTGATAGATCACGATCTCGTCATCCTGCAGGCTGATCTCGACCGCGCCGTGGCGCGCGTAGAGGCGCAGAAAGTCCTGATCGAACACCACACGATCCGTGCGCCCACGGACGGCGTGATCGATGAGCTTTTCTACGATCCCGGCGAGCATTCCCTGCGCGGCTTCCGCATGGCGCTGATGCACAATCCGGATGAAGTCTGGGTGTCGGCCAATATCAAGGAAACCGATATCCGGCACATCCGCATTGGCGCACCGGTCACGGTGCGCGCCGACAGCGACCCCTCGCATCCGATCCGCGGCCGCGTGACACGCATCAGCAATGCAACGCTTGCCGAAGCTGCCATGATGCCGAACCCGAACGCGAACGGCGTCTTCACAAAGATCACGCAGCGCATCAGTGTGCGGGTAGATCTTGACCCCAACGACGCCCAGCTGCGGCCCGGCACGATGGTCCGTGTGCGCATCTCCCGCAAGGGCGAGGCGCAGAGCGCGGCAGGATCTGCCCCGTGACCAGTATTGCCGGTCCGGCCCTTCCTGCGGGCAAGGCCGCGCCCTACGACATTCCCGAAATGGCCAGCGGCGGTATCCGGGCCCGCTTCCTTCAGTTTGGCGCGCGTTATCGCTGGCTGTTGCTGTTCACCATGCTGATGGGCTCGATGTCAACCATGCTGGCAGCAACCACCATCAACGTTGCCCTACCCGCCATCATCGGCGCCTTCGGCCTCGGCCAGGACCAGGCACAGTGGATGTCCACCGCATTCCTTGCCTCGTCCACCATCGCCATGCTTGCGAATGCCTGGGCAATGTCCACTTACGGTCCGCGCGCCACTTACATTTTCGGCATGGTCACGTTCCTCATCGGTTCGCTGCTCGGCGCCGTCAGCACAACGCTGGAATTTCTCATTCTCGCGCGCGCCATGCAGGGTGTCTCCGCCGGGCTGTTGCAGCCGATGTCGATGTTCCTCATCTTCCAGACCTTCCCGGATCACCAGCGCGGCACGGCGATGGGTATCTTCTCGGTCGGTGTCGTGCTCGCGCCCGCCTTCGGCCCGGCGCTCGGCGGCATCGCCGTTGACCTCTCCAGCTGGCGCCTTGTCTTTGTCGCCACCCTGCCGCTGGCCATCCTGGCGATGGCGGCGGCGCCGTTCTTGATGCCGAAGGGCGAGGAAGCCGCCCGCAGGCGCGCACCACCCATCGACTGGCAGGGATTGCTCCTCCTCTCCATCGCACTTATCGGCCTGCTTTCCGCCTTCGCAGGCGGCAACCGGGATGGCTGGGATTCTAACATCAGCATCCTGAAGTTCACCATCGCCATTGCCGCCGGCATCGCCTTTTATTTCTGGGAACGCCAGCATGCTTTCCCGGCGCTGAACCCGGCCATCTTCAAGTACCGCCAGTTCTGGTCCGCGGGCGTCATCATCGCCGCGACAGGCGTGGCGATTTACGGCTCCACCTATCTCATCCCGCTCTTCGTCCAGATGGTGCAGCATTACTCGCCCACCGGCGCGGGCGTGATGATGATCCCGGCAGGCCTTGCGATGGTCTGCTGTTTTCCGCTGGCCGGACGCCTCTCGGACAGGGTGGATACGCGCCTCCTCATCGGTTTCGGCGTCACCTGTTTCGCCGTATCCGGTTTCCTGCTCGCGGGCGTCACTG
>DNFL01000357.1:14398-14946 GCA_003486945.1 Hyphomonas sp.
GGATTCTCATCAGCCGCATCGGCATCAGCTTCTGCATGCCGCCCGCCAACACCACCGCGGTGCGCGCCGTGCCGCCGCATCTACTCGCCTCCGCTACCGGCGGCGCCTCATTCCTCATGCAGGTGGGCGGCGCGTTCGGCGTCAACCTGCTCGCCATCTTCCTGCAACGCCGCACCATGTTCCATGAGGCGCACCTCACATCCGAAATGTCGGAGTCGAATTTCGAGTTCCTCTACCAGCACGCCATGCACGCGCAGGCGCTGGAGGCAAGCGGCATGCCGCAGGTCGTCGCCTTCACCTCCTCCTTCCAGGAAATCAGCCGCGAACTGTCCATGCAGGCAACTGTCTTCGCCTTCCGTGACTGTTTCTTCGTCATCGCCATCTGGTTCGTCATGGTCCTCGGCGCGCTCCTGCTGATGCCGCGCCCCCGTCTGGTCCAGCGCGCCCCGCCGCGCTAGGGTGAGCCCGCCACCAGCCGGACCCGGACACCATGACCACCAGATGCATCATCGTCATGGGCGTCGCCGGCAGCGGCAAGACCACCCTCG
>DNFL01000357.1:15203-15523 GCA_003486945.1 Hyphomonas sp.
TCACCTCTCCCGCCCCTTCATCGAAGGCGACGAATTCCACAGCGCCGCCAACAAGGCCAAGATGGCCGGCGGCGAGCCCCTCACCAATGCCGACCGCGAAGGCTGGATCGCCGCCCTCACCGACGCCGTCCGCACACGGAGCGCACCGTGCATTGTCGCCTGCTCGGCCCTCAATCCCACCGTGCGCGGTTGGATCGAGACGGGACTCGGCCACGCGCCTGCCTACGTCCTCCTCCACGGCCCCGCAGACCTCCTTCACGAACGCCTAGCCAGCCGCCAGGGCCATTTCTTCAACCCCGCCCTCCTCGCCAGCCAGATCG
>DNFL01000357.1:15717-15876 GCA_003486945.1 Hyphomonas sp.
CCGCCCTCCTCGCCAGCCAGATCGCCGCCCTCGAACCACCCGTCGCCGTCATCAAGATCGATATCGCTCTGCCTACGGACGACCAGCTCCGCTGCGCCCTCGCCGCGCTAGACGAACAGCGATAGCACCAGCGTCCCCGCCAGCCCCGTCAGGCCCACC
>DNFL01000357.1:16136-30823 GCA_003486945.1 Hyphomonas sp.
CCCGCCAGCCCCGTCAGGCCCACCAGCGTAGACGTCACCGTCCAGCTGCGCAGCGTCTGCGCCTCCGTCAGTCGCAGGTACCGGCTCACCAGCCAGAACCCGCTATCGCTTACATGGCTCAGCACCGTCGCGCCGGATGCAATTGCCATCACCATCAACGCCGTCCCGCCCGCGCTCAGCCCCGCCAACTCCGCCACCGGCGCTGCGATACCCGCCGCCGTCAGCATTGCCACCGTCGCCGAGCCCTGAGCGACCCGGATGATCGCCGCCACCGCAAATCCGAACAGCAGCGGCGACATGCCGGTCGCCGTCAATGTCGCTGCCAGCGCAGCGCCCGCTTCGGAATCCACCAAAATCTGCTTGAACGCCCCGCCCGCCCCGGTGATCAGCACGACCACTCCCGCCGGCTCCAGCGCCTTCACCATCGCCCGTGTCAATGCCTTCGGCGCCACGCTGCGCAATCGTCCGAACAGAAACCATGCGAGCAGGCAGGCGACCATCAACGCAATGAACGGATGCCCCGCAAACACGACGAACCCCGATACCCTCTCCGGCATCAAAATCACGCCCGCTTTGCCGAGCGCGTCCACCAGTGTTCCGATCAGGATCAGCGCCAACGGCAACAACACAACGCCAAGCGCCGCTAGATATCCCGCGCCTTCCTCTGCTGCATCTTCCTCTTCCGGCGCCGCGCCCTGAAACTCCGCCCGCCGCTCCAGCCACCGCGCGAAGAGTGGCCCGGCAATAAGCATCGCCGGCAACCCGGTCAGGGCGCCAAACGCAATCACCAGCCCAAGATCCGCACCCAGAATATCCGCCACCGCAATCGGCCCCGGCGTCGGCGGAATGAAGGCATGCGACACCGCCAGTCCCGCCAGCAACGGAATCGCAAACGCCACCAATGGCCGCCCCGTCCGCCGCGACAGGCCATAAAGTACGGGCGCCAGGATGATCAATGCCACATCAAGAAATACCGGGATCGCCACAACAAAGCCGACAAAGCCCATCGCCAGCGGCGCGCGCCGTTCACCGAAGGCTTTCAGCACGCCTCCCGAGAGCGTCCGCACGCCGCCGGAGGCTTCCAGCAGCGCCCCCAACATCGCGCCGAGCCCGACCACCACCGCGACAAAGCCCAGCGTGCCGCCCATGCCGGACTGGATCGATTTGATGATCGCCCCCGGCGCCATGCCATAGACGATGCCGAAGCCTGCGCTGACGAGCATCAGGGCGAGGAATGCTGGCATCCGCACACGGAGGATGAGACCGAGCAGTGCCGCGATGCTGGCGGCAATGGTAATCAGCGCATAGCCCGTCTCCCCCACGCCTACGCCCTCAGAAGCCGAGCCCGGTCGTCTTCAGGCGCACGCGCGCAAGAAACGAGGCGGAAGTGAGGTAGAGCGTGCTTCCATCATCGCCAAAGGCGCAGTTCGCGACCGGCGTGCCCGTCGCAATGCGGGCCACAGGCGTTCCGTCCGGCAGGAACACATGCACGCCGCCCGGCCCGGTCACATAGAGGCGCCCGTCTATGTCCACCGCCATGCCGTCCGGAAAGCCGCGATAGCCTTCGGCCAACATCGGCGTCAGGTCCGAAAATAGGCGGCGCGCCGTGGGCAATCCGTCCGCTCCCAGATCATAGGCGTAAATCAGCGCCGCGCCGGGATCGGACACCGTCACATACAGCGTCCCGCCATCCGGCGAGCGCACAACGCCGTTCGGCCGCGTCAGACTGCCATCGATCAGCGTCACGCCGACGTCCGGGCGCCAGAGATACACGCCGTTATGCGGCTGTTCCTTTTGCGGCGAAGCGTCCTGCCCTTTGAGGCCATAGGGCGGATCGGTGAAATAGATCGCGCCGTCTTCCACCAGCAGCAGGTCGTTCGGGCTGGAGAAACGCTTGCCGTCAAACTCCGTCGCAAGGAAGGTCTTCTCCTTCGTCGCAAGGTCGAGCCGCGCAATCGCCCGGTTGCCATGATCGCCCAGCAGGATTGTGCCCGGCAGGTCGCCAGGGATCAGGCCATTGGCGCCCGGCTCGCTGAACACGCCTTCCGCGTCCTCCCCGCCATAGCCGGAGGGCTTGAGGAAGGTTTCCAGTCCGCCTGCCTCGCTCCATTTGTAAATCGCGTTTCCCGGAACATCCGTAAACAGAAGATATCCGCCTTCACGGATCCAGACCGGCCCTTCGGACCAGCCAAACTCATCCCCGGTCAGCTTTTCGACTTTTTCGCCATCTGCAAAAACATCCGCCGCAAGCGCCGCATCGAGGATAACGATTTCCGCGCCTGCCGGCTGCGCATACGTCAGCGCTGCCGCACCTTTGGTCTCGCACGCTGCGAGCATTGCCAGCCCGAGCGCCGCAGCGCCCGCCATAATCCGTCCACGCATCCTCTACTCCTCAGAAACTGTAACCGGCGTCGCCATCGCCGCCGCTGGCCCCGCCACCACGATCGGCGCTGTCAGGCGGAAACTGCCCGTCAGGCGGATATCGGCAGAGCCTGCCCCAATGCCGAAATCGATGCGGCCTGCATCCGCTTCAAACTGCCCGGAAGGCGCGAAATAGGCAAACTGTTCCGGCGCCAGCGTGAAGGCTACGCGCCGCGTTTCGCCGGCCGGTATCGCCACACGCGCAAACCCGCGCAGCTCCTGCTGCGGACGCGCCACCTGCGCCACCGGGTCGCGCACATAAAGCTGCACCACTTCGTCCGCATCGACGCCGGACGTGTTCGTCACCGCCGCGCTGATCGTCACCCGACCGCCGGGCGCCAGCGTTTCTGAGGAGAGCGTCAAGCCGCCATACTCAAACGCCGCATAGCTCAGCCCATGCCCGAAAGCGTAAGCGGGCGTGATCGGAATATCCATGTAGCGTGCGGAATCCTTCGCAAGGTCCGGGTCCGCCGGCCGGCCTGTCGGATAGTGTCCGATGAAGAAAGGCGACTGGCCCGTGCGGCGCGGAAAGCTCGCCGGCAGGCGCCCTGCCGGCACCGCATCGCCAAACAGCGCGCGCGTCACGGCCGGGCCGGCCTCAACGCCCGGGAACCAGGCGACGAGAATGGAAGCGCCCTCA
Organism: Hyphomonas sp.; assembly: GCA_003486945.1. Taxonomy (GTDB): domain Bacteria; phylum Pseudomonadota; class Alphaproteobacteria; order Caulobacterales; family Hyphomonadaceae; genus Hyphomonas. Next base: position 19,198 of record DNFL01000357.1, read on the forward strand.
TGGTCCAGCAGTCCCAGGTCCAGCGGCCGGCCGGTCATCAGAACCGTGACGACCGGCTTGTCTGCCGCCAGCACAGCTTCGGCCAGCGCCTGCTGCGGCGCTGGAAGGCTGATATCGGAGCGCGAGCGCGCTTCGCCGGAAAGATTGTAGTCTTCTCCCACGACGAGGATCACGACATCTGCCGCCTTCGCCGCCGCTACGGCGCGCGCAATTGCTGCCGGGTCGCCTACCTCGCGCGTGCCTGCGCCCGGTTCATAGGTGACGTTCGCTTCGCCGAGGCGCGTGCGCAGCGCGTCCACGACCGTCACAGCGTCTTCTTCGCGCCCCTGCGCCTTCCACGATCCGATCATGGAGCGCGCATCGCCCGCCAGCGCGCCGATCACCGCCACCTTGCCCGGCTCGGCTTTCAGCGGCAGCAGGGCATTGTCGTTGCGCAGCAGCACCATCGAGCGTTCGGCCACCTGCAAGGCTGCTTTCCGGTGCGCCGCGCTCAGCATCACAGCTGCCTCGCGCGCGCTGTTATGATACGCATACGGAGTGTCAAACAGGCCAAGGCGCTCTTTCGCCCACAACACGCGCAGCACGGAAGCATCCAGCGCCGCCTGCAGGTCTGGTGAGGATTCGACGGCCGCCAGCATATCAGCGGCGTAAATGCCGCTCGTCATTTCCATGTCGACACTAGCGAGCAGCGCGAGCGCGCCCGCCTCTGCCCGCGTCTCTGCCACGCCATGCGCAATCAGTTCCAGCACCGAGTTCCAGTCGCTGACGACGAGGCCCTGATAGTTCCAAGCGCCGCGCAGCAGGTCGTTCAGCAGCTCCTTGTTCGCTGTTGTCGGCACACCGCCGATATCGTTGAAGGCGACCATGAAGCTTGCCGCGTCTTCTTCGGCGGCTGCATGGAAGGGCGGCAGGTAGACATCCATCAGTGTACGTTCGGAAATGTCGGCACTGTCATAGTCGCGCCCGCCGGTGCCTGCGCCATACGCTCCGAAATGTTTGGCGGTGGCGATGATCGTGTCGTTGCGCATCAGGTCGCCGCCCTGATAGCCGCGCACCTGCGCCCGCGCCATGGCGGACCCGAAAAAGGGCTCCTCACCGGCGCCTTCCACTATACGCCCCCAGCGGGCATCGCGCGCGATGTCGACCATCGGCGCAAACGTCCAGTGCAACCCCGCCGCCGAAGCCTCCACCGCCGCCACCCGCGTCGACAGCTCCGCATCATCGCTGTCAAATGTCGCCGCAATGCCAAGCGGTACGGGGAAGATGGTGCGATAGCCATGCACCACATCCATCGCGAACAGCAGCGGAATGCCCAGCCGACTCTCCTCCACAGCCACCCGCTGCAACTCGCCAAGAAACTCCGCACCCGCGACATGCAAGTAGGACCCGACGCCGCCCGCACGCACGCGCTCATACTCCGCCTCATTGATCCGCGAGTTCAGCGCAATCTGCCGCCCTCCCGCCATCTGGTTCAGCTGCCCCAGCTTCTCCGCCGTCGTCATCCGCGCCAAAATGAATTCCGCCCGTGCCTCCCCCTCCAGCCCGAGCGCGGTCGCCTGCGCCGCAATCGTCTGCCCCTCGATGGCCTCGAATGCCGCCGGTGGAGGTTCGGAAATCCCGCTCGCCGCGCAACCGGGAACGGCGATCATCAGGGCGAGCGCAGCACTCCCCAACGTGGCTTTCAACCGCCGATCGGCGGGATGCGCTTTGCGGGATAATTTCATCCCTTCCTCCCAGGTCGTTTATAGTGTTTGTTAGCGCTAGCAGAACTGGCACCGGGATCACCGGCTGTCAAACAAGAAGCCCTCAAGGGGCTCGAAACGGCTGGGAGGAAACGGGAAAATGCTGGAAAAAGCTGGAGTCGGTGAGAGCCGTTGGGTACGTCTCGCTCTGATCGCGGTCCCTTCGGTCATCCTTGCAGCGCTTGTGGCCTGCACAGGACTGGAAAAAGCTGGAATCGCCGAGAGCGAACCGCGCTGGACCCGCACCGAAGCCGGCATCCTCCTGCGCCCGATCAACAGCGATTCCGGCGCGATGCGTCTCGAACTGATCCGCGAAAACATCCTGCGCGTCACCGCCGCCCCCACCGCCGAAATCCCCGATATCACCAGTCTGATGGTCGTCGCCGAGCGCGAACCGGTGCCCTTCACCGCCACCGAATCCATCGGAGAGGTCACCTTATCCACTGCCAGCCTGCAGGCCCGCATCGCCCTCGACACTGGCACGATTGCCCTGCTCAGGCCTGATGGTTCCCCTATTGTGGCGACGACAGGAGGCAGCCTGTTCTCGCCTGTGAAAGTCGAAGGCCAAGACTATTACGCCATCACCCAATCCTTCAGCGGCCAGAAGGGCGAAGGCCTCTACGGCCTCGGCGCGCACCAGACCGGCGAGTTCAACTATCGCGGCGCCAACATGGAACTCGCGCAGCACAATATCGTCGATGCCGTTCCCTTCCTCGTTTCCTCGTCCGGCTACGGCATCCTCTGGGACAATAACGGCATCACCCGCTTCGGTGATCCCCGGCCCTATCACGCGCTCGATCAGGAGCTGACACTCACCGCGCTTGACGGAACAGAAGGCGGGCTGACGGGCACGTACTTCCTCGAGGACGCAATCGTCCTGACACGGATCGAAGCGGATCCGGACTTCCAGTATCTGCCGCCCGACGAATACCTGCGCGACCCGCCCGGCCGTTATGACTGGCCTGCCGAACTCGGCGGCGAGGAGCCGTCGAAAGTTGTCTGGGAAGGTAAAATGGAGGCGCACACATCCGGCACGCATTCGTTCAATCTCTATGCCAGCAACTATTACAAGGTGTGGATCGACGGCGAGATCGTGATCGACCGCTGGCGCCAGAACTGGAACCCGTGGCACCACAAGTTTGACCTTGAGATGCAGCCCGGCGCGCCGCGCAGCATCAAGGTCGAATGGATTCCGAATGGCGGTTACTACCGGCTGCAGCATCTTGGCCCGCGCCCTGTTGAAGACGCCAAAAACATCACGCTGTCCTCCGAGACGGCAAAAGCGATCGACTACTACGTTGTTGTCGGCACCGACATTGACGGCGTGATCAGCGGCTACCGTGAACTGACCGGCCCGGCTGTGTTGTTGCCGAAATGGGCCTATGGATTCTGGCAAAGCCGCCAGCGTTATACGCGGCAGGAAGAGCTGCTGGACATCGTGAAGGAATACCGCAAGCGGGCCATTCCGTTCGACAATATCGTGCTCGACTGGTTCTACTGGCCGGAGGACGCCTGGGGCTCGCACGCCTTTGATCTTGCGCGCTTTCCGGATGCGGACGCGATGGTGAAGGCTGTGCATGACCTCAACGCGCAGATCATGATTTCGGTCTGGCCGAAATTCTATCCGACGACCGGCAACTACAAGGAACTCGACGCTGGCGGGCATATCTACCAACGCCAGATCGAGATGCAATCAAAGGACTGGGTTGGCCCCGGCTATGCCAATTCCTTCTACGATCCGTATTCAGAAGATGGCCGGCAGATCTATTGGCGTCAGATAGAGGAAAACCTTGGGCGCCTGGGCTTCGATGCCTGGTGGATGGATGCGACCGAGCCGGACCAGCATTCGAACCTCTCCTATCCGGAACGCGCCTCGCGCATGGGCCCAACGGCGAAGGGGCCCGGTGCGGAATTCTTCAACAGCTATGTGCTGATGAACTCGCAGGCGATCTACGAAGGCGAGCAGGACTCCAAGCCCGATACACGCAGTTTCCTGCTGACGCGCTCGGCCTGGGGCGGCATCCAGCGCTACGCCTCCGTCGTGTGGAGCGGCGACGTGACCGGGCGGTGGGAGGACCTTGCGCTGCAGGTTCCGGCGGGACTTAACATGTCGCTGTCCGGTGTGCCGAACTGGACGCACGACATTGGCGGCTTTGCAGTTGAAGACCACTATACGCGGCAGGACCCTGCGCATCTCGAAGAGTGGCGCGAGCTCTATTCCCGTTGGTTCCAGTACGGCGTCTTTACGCCCGTGTTCCGCTCGCATGGCGAATTTCCGTTCCGCGAGACCTGGAACATCGCACCGGAGGGCAGCGAGGTGTATGAAGGCCTCGTCTACTATCACCAGCTGCGTTACCGCCTGTTGCCCTACATCTACACTCTGGCCGCAGACACTTATCACAAGAATGGCACGATCATGCGCGCGCTCGTGATGGACTTTCCGGATGATCCGCAGACGCACAATATCGGCGACCAGTATATGTTCGGGCCCGCGTTCCATGTCGCGGCTGTTACGGAGTTTAAAGCCCGCACACGCGACGTGTACCTGCCTGCGGGTGTGGACTGGTATGACTTCTATTCAGGTGAGAGGCGCTCTGGCGGCAGCACTTTTACCGTGGATGCACCGCTGACGCGCATTCCGCTGCATGTGCGCGCGGGGGCCATCGTGCCCATGGGGCCGGAAGTGCAATACGCCCTGCAGGAGACCGACGGCAGCCTGACGATCCGCGTCTATCGCGGCGCAAACGGCGCATTCAGCCTTTATGAGGATGACGGCGTCACCAACGCTGGCCAGCGCGGCGAGCATTGCCGCATTCCGTTCTCCTATAGCGACGCCGATGGCACGCTGACCATCGGCCAGCGGCAGGGCATCTACCCCGGCATGCATGCGCAGCGAACGCTGCAGATCGAGTGGGTCGGCGGGCCTGTGCCCGGCGAACAGAGCGTAGTCTATTCCGGCAGTGAAATCCGGGTCCAAGCGCCCCGCTGATCCACCGGAATTCCAAAGGGTTCCCCGGCGTCACAAGCGCCTGCCGCGGCGCCATATGTTCCTTTACCCTGCGTTCTGTGCATGATCGATCCCAACAAATCCAAAGAAACCGGGGAGAGACATGCACTACGCGGAATTGAAACAGGCGCGCGCAGAACTTACGGGTCCGGGAGGTCTGTTCGAGATCACCGAAGCGGAAGTTCTCGGCAACCGTATCCGCGTGTTCAAGAACGCTCCGCCGAGCATTCGCGAAGTGTGGCTCTCCACACTGCAATTCGCTGACCGGCGCTATCTCGTTTATGGCGAAGAGCGTCTGACCTATGCGGAGGCACACCAGCGCGTGAACGCGGTGGCGGCTTGGCTTGCTGCGCAGGGCGTGCGTTCCAGCGACCGGGTCGCGATTGCGATGCGCAACTTTCCGGAATGGATGCTGATTTACTGGGCCTGCGTTTCAACGGGCATTGCCGTAGTCGGCATGAATGCCTGGTGGACGGCAGAGGAAATGTCTTACGGCCTGAAAGACTCGGCGCCGAAAGTGCTGTTCCTGGACGCTGAACGCATTGCGCGCGTGAACGAGAAGCCGGAGATGGTTTCCGGCATGAAGCTGGTCGGCGTGCGCCTCAGCGAGCGGCCGGCGAATGTGATCGACTGGGCTGACGTGATCGCGCATGGCGGCAATATGCCGGATGTGAAGATTGATCCGGATGCGGACGCTTGCATCTTTTACACCTCCGGCACGACAGGCTTTCCGAAGGGCGCGCAGCTGACGCACCGCGGATGTGTGGCAAACCTTCTCAACATGCAGTTTGCAGGCGCCTCCACAGCGCTCGCCATGCAGCGCGCTACGGGCGTCGAACCGCCGGCGACACCGCCCATCCCGGTGACGCTGATGACGACGCCGCTATTCCATGTCACCGCCAACAATTGCGGCGCCTACGCGGCGACGGCGGCGGGCGGCACGCTGGTGCTGATGTACCGCTGGGATGCGGGTGAGGCGCTGCGCCTGATCGAGAAGGAACGCGTCACGGCAATGAGCGGTGTGCCGGTGATGGCGCGCGAACTGATCAACCATCCGGATTTTGAGAAGACGGACACGTCCAGCATGCTTGCGCTCGGCGGCGGCGGAGCTCAGGTGCCACCGGATCTCGTGCTGAAGATCGACAAGGCCGCCGCGACGGCGCGGCCGAATACCGGTTATGGCATGACGGAGACGTGCGGTATCATCACGTCGATCTCCGGGGACTTCTTTGTCGACAAGCCGGACAGTGCCGGCCCGTATATGCCGAATTTCGAGGCGAAATGCGTGGACGATGCCGGCAACACTGTGCCACAGGGCGAGGTGGGTGAATTGTGGGTGCGCGGATCTTCCGTGATCAAGGGCTATATCAACCGGCCGGATGCGACGGCGGCCTCGATCACCGATGGCTGGCTGCATACGGGCGATGTGGCCCGCATCGACGAGAACGGCTTCATCTTCATCGTTGACCGCAAGAAGGACATGGTGCTGCGCGGCGGGGAGAATGTCTACTGCGCCGAAGTGGAAGCGACGATCTATCGCCATCCGGCGATTGCGGAATGCTGCGTGTTCGGTGTGCCGGATGAGCGGCTGGGCGAGGAAGTTGGCGTGGCGGTTGTGCTGAAGCCAGGTGAGAGCCTGTCGGAGGATGCGCTGCGTGCGCATTGCACGGCGATCATGGCGAAGCACAAGGTGCCGCGTTATGTCTGGTTCCGCAGCGAACCGCTGCCGCGCAATGCGAGCGGCAAGTTCCTGAAGAAGGACCTGCGCGACGAGTTGGCGCCGAAGCTGACATCGGCCTGAACCGCAGGCGAATCAGATTTCGCCCTTGATCTCTTTCATCACGCCCGAGAAATCGAGGCCGTCGAAGCCACGCTCGGAGAGCGACTGGTAGATCGCTTCGGCATGTTCGCCGAGGCGGATGCCGGCTCCGGAGGCGCGGGCAGCTTCTGCGGCGAGGTGCAGGTCCTTCAGCATCATCGCGACGGCGAAGCCGGGCTTGTAGTCGCGGTTTGCAGGCGAGGTCGGCACCGGGCCGGGGGCCGGGCAATAGCTGGTCATCGACCAACATTGGCCGGAGGAGACGGACGAAATCTTGAAGAAGGTTTCCGCATCGAGGCCAAGCTTTTCGGCGAGGTTGAAGGCTTCGCAGGTGCCGATCATCGAGATGCCGAGCAGCATGTTGTTGGCGATCTTTGCGGCCTGTCCGTTGCCCGCGCCGCCGGCGTGGAAGATGTTCTTGCCCATGCCTTTGAGGACCTGTTCGGCCATCTCGAACGCCTTCGCCGTGCCGCCGACCATGAAGGTGAGCGTGCCGGCCTCGGCAGCGGCGACGCCGCCGGAGACGGGCGCGTCGACCATGATCAGGCCGGCGATATCTGCCTGCGCATGCGCTTCGCGCGAATCGGTGACAGCGATGGTGGAGCAATCGATCAGCAGCGTGCCACGTTTGGCGTGGGCGGAGACGCCGTCCGGGCCGAAATAGACGCCGAGCACATGCTTGCCAGCAGGCAGCATGGAGACGACGACGTCTGCATCCTTCACCGCATCTGCTACCGAGGCCGCCGCGCGGGCGCCTTTGGCGGCAACGGCTTTTACGGCGTCAACGCTCAGATCAAACGCGGCGACGGTGTGACCTGCTTTCACGAGATTGGCGCACATGCCGCCGCCCATGTTGCCGAGGCCGATGAAGGCGATGTTGGCCATGTTACTTGTCCTCGAACTTCGCTGCGCGCTTCTCGCTGAAGGCGGCCATGCCTTCCTTCTGGTCGGCGGTGCCGAAGAGGCCCTGGAAAAGGCGGCGCTCGAATTTCACACCTTCCGTGGTCGGAAGTTCCAGCGCGCGCGCGACCATCTCTTTGGCCGCCATCAGGGACGGCACGGAGAAGGCAGCGATCTCGTTTGCGGCGGCGAGCGCCACTTCCATCAGCGTGTCATGCGGCACGACGCGGGAAACGAGACCGATCCGGTCGGCTTCCACGGCGTCGATCATCCGGCCGGTGAGTACGAGGTCCATGGCTTTGGCCTTGCCGACGGCCTTGGTGAGGCGGATGGAGCCGCCCATGCCGGGTGTGACGCCGAGCTTGATTTCGGGCTGGCCGAACTTGGCCTTGTCGGAGGCGAAGATCAGGTCGCACATCATGGCGAGTTCGCAGCCGCCGCCGAGAGCAAAGCCATTAACCGCCGCGATGACCGGCTTGCGGCTGGCGGCGAACCGGTCCCAGCCACCGAAATAGTCCTCGACATACATGTCGGAGAAGGATTGCGGCTGCATCTCCTTGATGTCGGCGCCCGCCGCAAATGCCCTGCCCGCACCCGTCAGCACACCGACGGCAATCTCCTTGTTCCGGTCTATCGCCGCAAAGCAATCGACGACCTCCGCCATGATTTCGGCATTCAGTGCGTTGAGGCTGTCCGGCCGGTTCAGCGTCACGACCGCAACGCGGCCTTTCTGTTCGAAGGTGATGGTTTTGAACTCAGTCATCAGGATAGGTTGTCCTTGCTATTCAATCTGGATCAGCCGGGCGGCGGGCCCGGTGGTGGCGGAAAATCGAGGCCGCTGGTGCCGGCGAGCGGGGTGCCCGCGACGACGGCGTCGTAAATACCTTCACCGATGGGTGAGAACCCGATGACCCGCGCCACCACGGTCACAGCCAGCAGAACGCCGATGCCCCAGAACCAGGCGGGGTGCGGGCGTCCATGCGCGCGCCAGTCGTAGAAGATGCCGATGGCGGGGAAGATGAGCGCGACAAGGCCGGCGATTTCGAAGGCGTAGGGCGGCAGAAACGGCATCGGAAGAAGCCGCCCGAAGCCGGGGCCCATGAGCAGTACGAAAGAGACGATCTGGAGGCGGGAATGCCAGTCGGTCTGCTTGCGCATCATGTAAGCGGCGATGAGCAGGCCGATTGCAGCATAGAGCGATAGCGGGTTGGCTACGACGAAATGTTGCGGCTGGAAGAAGAAGGGCGTGCGTCCGGTCTGCACAGCGGCGAACGTGACCCACGTACCCAGTACCACGAGGGCAAGGGCCCAGACGGCGGCCAGCTTGCCAACTTGTTTGTGCAGCGCGACATTGCCGGCCCCGGCGAGCCAGACCTGCGTCAGCACGATGCCGACCCAGCCCATGAACGCTACAGCGTGGGCATGCACGATCAGCGGCGAGTTGAAACTCGACCTGCCAGTGGCGAGTTGAACGACGAACCCCGAAACAAGAATGAAGGCCATTCCGGTCGCGAGGTTGCGGATGAAGCGGCGGTCATCGGCCACTGGGGCCGCGATATTGGCATCCGTCATGAAACCCTCCCCGGTTTCAAAAGTTGAGGCCAACGGATTACCTCAGGCCCGGAAGCCCCACAAGCGGTGGAGCTTCCGGCACAGGCGGCCTCACCCCATGGTCGGGATGATGAAGGCCTGGTCGCCGATGTCGCCTTCCGGCCATCGCTGGGTGACGGTCTTGATCTTCGTCCAGAAGCGGATGCCTTCCGGGCCGTGCTGGTTGGTGTCTCCGAAAGCGGAGCGTTTCCAGCCGCCGAACGTGTGGTAAGCGACCGGCACCGGGATCGGCACGTTGATGCCGACCATGCCGACATTCACCTGCGCTGCAAATTCCCGCGCAGCGCGGCCGTTGGAGGTGAATATGGCACAACCGTTCCCATACTGATGGTTTGACGGCAGGGCGGCGGCCTCTTCCAGCGTCCCGGCGCGCACGACCTGCAGCACCGGCCCGAAGATTTCCTCCTGATAGGATTTCATGCCCGGTTTCACATGATCGAACAACGACGGCCCGATGAAGAAGCCCTTCTCATGGCCCTGCAGCGTGTGGCCGCGCCCGTCGAGCACGAGTTTGGCGCCTTCATCGATGCCCATCTGGATATAGCTTTCGATCTTCGCGCGGTGCTGCGCGGAGACGACCGGGCCGTAATGGGCATCATTGTCCGTGGAGACGCCGACTTTCAGCTTTTGCGCTTCGGCGGTCATGCGCTCGACGAACTCGTCAGCGGTTTTCTTGCCGACAGGCACGGCGACGGGCAATGCCATGCAGCGTTCGCCAGCCGAGCCGTAAGCAGCACCGACGATATCCTTCACCACCTGATCCATATTGGCATCCGGCAGGATGATTCCGTGGTTCTTCGCGCCGCCCATGGCCTGCACGCGTTTGCCGTGCGCAGTGCCGGTGGAATACACATAGTGTGCGATGTCGGACGATCCGACGAAGCTGACGGCCTTGATGTCCGGATGCGTGAGGATGGCGTCGACGGCCGCCTTGTCGCCGTTGACGACGTTGAGCACGCCCTTCGGCGCGCCGGCCTCCAGCATCAGCTCGGCGAGGCGCATCGGCACGGAGGGGTCTTTCTCCGAGGGCTTCAGGATGAAGGTGTTTCCGCAGGCGATGGCGACGGCGGCCATCCAGCACGGGATCATGGCGGGGAAGTTGAACGGCGTGATGCCGGCGCAGACGCCGAGCGCCTGGCGCATGGAGAAGACGTCGATGCCGGGGCCGGCGCCTTCGGTGTATTCGCCCTTGAGCAGGTGCGGTATGCCGCAGGCGAACTCGACCACATCGAGGCCGCGCTGGATGTCGCCCTTGGAGTCGGCGACCACCTTGCCGTGCTCCGAGGAGAGGAGATGCGCGAGCTCGTTCATGTTGGCTTCGACGAGGCGCTTGAACTCGAACATCACGCGGGCGCGGCGCTGCGGGTTGGTGCTCGCCCAAGCAGGCAGGGCAGCCTTGGCTGCGTCTACGGCCACGGCCAGCTCTGCGGCAGTTGCGAGCGCTACCCGCGCCTGCACCTCGCCGGTGTTCGGATTGTAGACGTCGCCGAAGCGGCCGGACTTACCCGGTACCACTGCGCCATTGATGAAATGATGCACCTCGCGCATGCGCGGCTCTCCCTTGGATTTCCAGACCGGGGGTCTGACCTGTTTGGCTACTCCGATACACGAGCCGGCCCGCGGGCGACACCTGCAAAAATGCAGGGGGCGGGCCCGCAGCAGCAGGCGTTGTGACGCAGGGCCGCCGGTTGAGCCCTGTCTGCGACCCTTCCCGGATTTGCCAGCCAGCGGGTGGGAACTTGCCGGAGTTCCTAACTTTCCGACGCGCCCATACGGCTCGCATAGCCGCCCGCAACCAGGCTGGACAGCGCATCAAAGAGTGCATCCGGGTTCGAACGCCTCAGTCTGGCCATCTCTGCCTCCGCGCCCTCGGCAAGGATCAGCTCACGCGTGCCGGCGCGCAGGGCTTCAATGATTCGGCCGGCAGCAACAGATGGCGCCATTCCGGCTTCGATCGCGTCATCAGTTACGCCTCGCGTCTGCGCTGACGCATCAAGTGCATTGCGCGATACATTGGTCCGTACGGAGCCAGGCGCGACCACGAGCACACGCAGGCCGAGATGCGCAGTCTCTGCGCGCACGCTGTCATGATAACCGATGAGGCCATGCTTGGCTGCACTGTAGGCGCTGCGCAGGGGCGCGCCAACGATCCCTGCGACACTGGAAATGCCGACGATCTGCCCTTCGCCTGCCGAGATCATCCGTGGCAGGACGGCCTGCGTCAGGGCAATCGGCGCAAGGAGGTCAACATCAATGATCTTCCGATAGACCTCGAGTGCGGTGTCCTTTGCCAGTGACCTCTGCGATATGCCGGCATTGTTCACGAGTCCATACAAACCGCCACTTTGACCTGCGGACCAGGCCCACGCCTTTTCGGCAATCTCGGGCAGCCTGCTGAAATCGGTTGCCTCGAATGGCAGTTGCAGCACGGGTGACTTGCAGGCTGCCGCGACGGCGCCAAGGGCGGCCTCGTTCCTGCCGGAAAGGACAAGCGAGGCCCTCGCTTCGGACAGTCCCATCGCCAGCGCTTCGCCGACCCCACCCGCT
>DNFL01000014.1 GCA_003486945.1 Hyphomonas sp.
GACACTACAAACTGTCGACAACCCGTTCGGGGCGAAAGTGTAACCTATCTCTCCGGGACATTCTGTTACCTATGTGTCCGGCTCGGACAGGCGCTGGCGGGCTGAGAATGGCGACCCCGGCAGGACTCGAACCTGCGACCATTCGCTTAGAAGGCGAACGCTCTATCCAGCTGAGCTACGGAGTCGTTGGGGCCAAGTAGCGCGGGGCGCTTCAGTGAGTCCACGGTTGTTTGCGCGAGGCGGAGAAGTTTTCCGAATAGGACCTCACCAGCCGCTTTCTCTCGCGGGCTTCCTCGACCGTGAATTTCAGCCCTTCGCGCTCGGCATAGGCGATGGCCTGGTCGCGGGTTTCGAAGGTCAGCTTCACCTGGCCGGACATGTCGTCGATGCCGGTCCAGCCCATCAGCGGGTCGGTGCGGCGGCGAGCGGCGGGGTTCACGAACTCGAGCACCCACTCCTTGGTGTTGCCGCGGCCGGACTGCATGGCGCTCCGGGCTGGTTTGTAGATCCGCGCTTCCATTTCCCGCCGTCTCCGACCCTCTAGAATCTCTGGTCGGAGCGATAGGATTCGAACCTACGACCCTCTGGTCCCAAACCAGATGCGCTACCAGACTGCGCTACGCTCCGGAGTCCCGATGTAAAGGGATGCGAGGCGGGCGCAAGGTGTTTTCCGCTGTGCACAAAAAGTTGCGGCGCTGCCCACCCAGAGCAGCGCCGCTCGACGTCGTGTATTCCCTACTCGCCAATCCGGCGTCCGGCAGCCCGGCCCGCCCCCCTGACTTGTCCCTTGCGAAGGGGAAACCCGCGTGCGTCCCTGCTTACAGTTAAACTTTTGAGAACTTTACCGTCTTGACATTTCCGGCCACGGCGGCAGTCAATTCTGGCCAAAATGTGTTGAAGGCGCCCGCCGGCGAAATATTTCGCCTCCGGTTACTGGCCTCTCAACAATATTAGCCCGGGATTCCCCAAGGTGCCGACAGTCTCTACCGCCTATCTTACTAATTACATTGAGACGTCGATCGCGCTCGGGGCGCCGGCGGAGCCGCTCTACGCCCTGCTGCCCGGGGGGAGGGCGACGCTGAACCATCCGGACAAGCGGTTCCCGGTGTCGCTCATGGCAGAGGTGCTGAACACCGCCGCGGAACTGACGGGCATTGATTCCATCGGGCTCAGGATCGGGATGCAGTTCCGGCCGGCGACCTTTCTGGATGTCGGCTACGCCCTGGCGGCGGCAGGGACGATCAAGGAAGCGCTCGAGATCAATATCCGCTACCAGCCCCTGACGCAGGAGGCCGCGCGGACCCGGTTGGAGATTGTGAAACGGGAGGCGCGGATCATCCTCGAGCCGGCGATCCCGGATGCCGAGCACATGCGCCGGGTCGTCGATGCGATCCTGGCGGGCTATGCCTCCATCGGCCGCTGGCTGCTGTGGGATCAGGAGAAGCCGGTGGCGGCGGTTTCGCTGCGCCACAAGCCACCCTCCGAGGAGGCGCAGGCATTTGCCCGCCAGCTGTTCGGCGATGTTGTCTCCTACAATGCGCCGCAGGACATGATGGTGATCGATGCCGCGCTGGTGAGCCGGCCGTTGCCGAATTCCAACCCCGCCCTCGTGCAGCTGCTGACCGGCCGGTTGAACGCGCGCCTCGCGGCCTTCCGGGCTGGCAGCTCGCTGCGGATGCTGGTGATGACCGGGCTGCACCAGCAGATCCGCAAGGGCAAGCCGAGCCTCGACGAGACGGCCAAGCTGATCGGCATGAGCGGGCGCACCCTGCGGCGCAAGCTGATGGCGGAGGAACTGACCTATTCGGACCTGCTCGCGGCCACCCGCAAGGAGGCTGCCGAGGTTTACATCCATGAGGAAACTCTGACGCTGGCCGAGATCGCCGACCTGCTCGGTTACAGCGACCAGACGGCCTTCGTGCGCGCCTTCCGCGGCTGGTTCGATGAAACGCCAGGCGCTTACCGCGACCGGGTTCGGAAAAAGCGGCGGACAGGTTGAGCCTCAGCCCTTCGGCTTGCGCACGGCTTTGCGCATCAAGCCTTCCTGTGCGACTGAGGCGACGAGCTGGCCAGAGGCATCGTAGACCGAGCCCCGGTTGAAGCTGCGTGCGCCGCCGGCATAGGGGCTGTCCATCGTGTAGAGGTGCCACTCGTCGAACTTCAGCGGAGCGTGGAACCACATCGCGTGGTCGAGGCTGGCCGACATCAGCTCGCCGGTCATCCAGGAGATGCCGTGCGGGCGGTTGCCGGTACCGAGCAGGGCCATGTCTGAGGCATAAGCAAGCAGGCAATGGTGCAGCCACGGCGCCTCATCGATCGGGCGCGCCACGCGGAACCAGAGGTGATGCACATCGCTGGACTTTGCCGGCTTCAGCGGATCGAGCGGATCGATCTCGCGCATCTCGACCGGGCGCGGGCGCAGGAAATGGCCGCGATGACGCTCCGGCAGTTTCTCGGCGAACTGGCGGCGCCATTCGACGCGGTCGTCCAGACCCTCCGGGGACGGAACGTCCGGCATCGCGTGCTGGTGGTGCCAGCCTTCCTCGACCACGTGAAAGGAGGCGGCGAGGTTGAAGATCTGCTTGCCATGCTGGATGGCGACAACGCGGCGGGTGGTGAAGCTGCCGCCATCGCGAGCATGGTCGACCTGATAGATGATCGGCACCGATGGGTCGCCGGGGCGGATGAAATAGCAGTGCAGCGAATGGCAGAGCCGGTCGGGCGGCACGGTGCGATAGGCCGCGACCAGCGACTGCGCGATCACCTGACCGCCGAACACGCGCTGGCTTTCTTCCTCGTCCGGGCTCTGGCCGCGGAAGAGGTCATGCTCGAGACGTTCGATGTCGAGGAGGGTGAGGAGATCACCTACGGGGTCGGTTGTCATCGCGCGCTCCTGTCCGGCCGTCTTTGTTGTGCGGCGCAGCAATAGGCGGTCACGCGGGGGAAGGCAATCGCCGATCACGCCGGTTTTCTTTGACAAGACTTCCGAAACGGAATTGTCTGGCCGCATTGAACATTCCAGACTTGAGCACCGACGCTCCGGACCAGAGAGGCGCCGATGAATCCCCTTGCAATCCTTTCCCGCGAAATCAGTTTCTTTCTTTCCGTGCAGCGCCTGTCGAAATGGACAGGCAAGATCTCGCCGGACTCCGACAATCTCGTCGCCGATGATTTCGAGAAATCGGTAGACCAGCACAAGAAGAACGTCGCCTTCCGATTCGAAGGCCAGACGGTGACTTATGGCGAGTTTGACACGCTGGCGAGCCGGTTTGCCAACTGGGCCATCGGGCGCGGCCTGAAAGCCGGGGATTGTATCGCTCTCTATATGGAGAACAGGCCGGAATATGTCGCCGCATGGGCGGGCTTTGCAAAGGCCGGGATCGTCACGGCACTGATCAATCACAACCTTGAAGGTGAGGCGCTAGCGCACTGCGTGAACATCGCGAACGCAAAGCTGATCGTCACCGGCGCCGAGCAGGACGAGGCCGTGCACGCGGCCGCCGGATTGTTTGCAGGCGCGCCGCCGGTGTTCACGCTCGGCGGCAAACAGGGGGAAGACCTTGGCGCGGCGCTGGCGGCGGTGTCCGACAAGCGGCCTGACCGGTCGCACCGTGCGGGCCTTCTGGGCAAGGACATGTGCCTTTACGTTTACACTTCCGGCACGACCGGCCTGCCGAAGGCAGCGCGGCTGACGCAGGCGCGCACTCAGGGCATGATGCGCAGCTTCATCGCGCCCTGCCGCACGGGGCCGGACGACCGGGTGTATATCACCTTGCCGCTCTACCACGGCACGGGCGGGCTGTGCGGTGTCGGCATCGCGCTGATGACCGGGGCACGGGTCGTGCTGCGCCGGAAATTCTCGGCGAGCGCTTTCTGGGACGAGGCCGTGGAAGAGGGCGCGACGACGATCGTCTATATCGGCGAGCTCTGCCGTTACCTCCTCAACACACCTCACCATCCGAAGGAGCGGGCACACCGTATACGGACGGGTTTCGGCAACGGCCTCCGCCCGGAAGTGTGGCAGGCCTTCCTTGACCGGTTCAACATTCCGCACCTGTGCGAATTCTATGGCTCGACCGAGGGCAATGTCAGTTTCTTGAACTTTGACGGCAAGGTCGGCGCGGTCGGCCGGATTCCGGGCTGGCTGCAGAAGCAGTTTGCCAACGTCGCCTTCGTGAAGTTTGACGTGGAGAATGAGCTCCCTGTGCGCGGGGCGGACGGCTTCTGCATCCGCACGGATGTGGACGAGCCGGGTGAGGCGCTGGGCCTGATCGGCGAGGATGTGCGCCAGCGGTTCGAAGGCTATAACGACGCCAAGGCGACCGAGAAGAAACTGCTGCGCGACGTGTTTGAGAAGGGAGACCTGTGGTTTCGCACCGGCGACCTGATGAAGAAGGACAAGGACGGCTATATCTTCTTCGTCGACCGTATCGGCGACACGTTCCGCTGGAAGGGCGAGAATGTCTCGACCAATGAAGTGGGCGAGGCCCTCTCGCGCGTGGACGGCGTGAAGACAGCGAACGTCTACGGCGTGCATATTCCGGGTACGGACGGCAAGGCCGGCATGGCGGCGATCACGGCGGAAGGCGAGGTGGACTTTGCCGGGCTGTACAAATCGCTCAGCGAAAAGCTGCCCTCCTATGCCATCCCGATCTTCATCCGTGTGCAGCCGGAAGCCGAGACGACCGGCACGTTCAAATACCGCAAGGTGGAGCTGGTGGCCGACGGCTTCGACCCCGACAAGGTGGACGAACCCATCTGGATGCTCGATCCGGAAGAACAGCGCTATGTGCCGATGAATGCGGGACGCTACGACCGGCTGATGACGGGCGGGTATCGGTTTTAAAGCCGCCGCCGCAGGCGGTGGGAGGTGAGGGTTAACCCGCCCGGTTCATCCGGCGCTCGAGCCGCGTCGAGAACCAGGAGATGATCCGTCTCCAGATTTCATCCTTCAGAATGGCGCCTTCGACGTCGTGGTCGATGGAGGGGTTGTCGTTGATTTCGATGATGACGACGCCCTGTTCGGTTTCCTTCAGGTCGACGCCGTAGAGACCGTCGCCGATCAGGCTGGCGGCGCGGACGGCGGCGTTGACGACGTCGGGCGGCGCGTCTTCGACCGGCATGGTGGTGAAGCCGCCTTCGGAGGTTTTGCCGTCATCCTTGTATTTGACGATCTGCCAATGGCCGCGGGCCATTCGGTACTGGCAGGCATAGAGCGGCTCGCCATTCAGCACGCCGATGCGCCAGTCGAATTTCGTCGGGCGGAATTCCTGGGCGATGATGAGGGCGGTGTCCTCGAACATCTTGGCAGCGCCCTCTTTCAGTTCATCGAGGCTTTCGGCGCGGACCATGTTGAGGCCGAAGCTGCCATCCGGCGTCTTCAGGATGACCGGGCTGCCGAGGCGCTGGAAGACGGCGGCGAGATCGGTCTTCTCGTCCAGAATCTCCGTACGCGGAATAGGCAGGCCGGCCTTCTCTAGGATTTCCTTGAGATAGACCTTGTTGGTGCAGCGGATCATCGACTGGGTATCGTCGATGACCGGCATGCCCTCCTGCTCGGCGCGGCGGGCGAAGCGGTAGGTGAAATTGTCGATGGAGGTGGTGGCGCGGATGAACAGGGCGTCGAACTCCGCCAGCGAGGGCAGGTCGGTCGGGTCGATCAGCTCGACCTCGACACCCATCTTCTCCGCCACATCGGCGAGGCGTTTGAGAGAGGCGGGCTTGGAGGGCGCGTTCTTTTCGGTGGGGTCGACCAGCACGGCGAGCGCCCATTTGGCGGGCGCGCGCGCCTTCTCGTTCTTCACCTTGCCCTTGGTATAGGCGTCCATCGCATCGAGGAAGAACTGGCGGCGCTGGTCCTTCAGGCGGTGGGGCGGCATCGCGCGGATGCGGCCGATGCCGTGGGGGGCTTCGTCGTCGAACTCGACTTCCAGCGCGGGAGTGCGGAACCAGTCCATCGCCTCGCGGGCAAATGCCTCGTAGCCGGGCACGTCGCAGCGGGAGAAGGCGACGAACAAGGTTTCGACCTTCGGGGCGCCCTTGGCGAAGGCTTCCTGAAGGGTTTCGCCGAGATCTGGCAGGGCGTGGTTGTAGAGAGTTTTCTTCGACAGCTCGACCATCGTCTGGACGGACGGGCTGACCCGGTGGCCGCGAGCTTCGGCCAGCAGCGAGGCATAGTAGCCTTCCTTTTGGTAGGCATACGACCGGGCGAGATTGAGAATGTAAGGCCGGCGGCCGGAGAAGAGAGCTGGCTTCGAGATATAGTCCGCGATGCGCAGCACCTTGTGCGGTGTTTCGGCCTGGGAAATGTCGCTCGCCGATTCAACGAGCACGACCCAATCGGTCATGAGGCTCCATCTGAGGGCGCGATGAGAAACTTCTCCATCCTGTGCGCCGTCTCTCCGTCCGGATAGTAGGACTCGAGGGCGGCAATTACGCGATAATCGGCCGAGTCGTAAAGCCGGTGCGCTGCACTATTTGAAGCCCGCACCTCCAGCCGCATCCGCGCAGCGCCGCGCTTTCTGGCGTAATCCTCACAGGCCGTAAGAATTTTTGATCCGAGACCCCGGCCCCGGGCAGCGGGGGCGACCGAGATGGAATAGAGCCGGGCTATGTCCGACCCCTGACGGAACAGCAGCACGGCGGAGGCGTCCAGCGCGCCGGCAGTCTCGTGGACGAGGGTGAGGGTCTGCCCGGCGAGGAGGCGGCGCCAGGTGCGCCGATCGAACCGGTCCACGGCCGGGAAGGTTTCCTCCAGCGCGACGAGGGCAGACAGGTCAGCCTCGGTCGCCGGGCGGATCAAAGGCGCACCATGTCGTCGCGGTGGATGATGGCGGGGCGGCCGCGATAGCCGAGGATGGCTTCGGCCTCTTCCGTGCGGCGCCCGGCGATGCGGCGGATGTCTTCGGCGCCGTAGGCAGATCGGAAGAGGGTCGGGGAGGGAAAGAGGGTGGATCTCGG
>DNFL01000181.1 GCA_003486945.1 Hyphomonas sp.
CCCGGAAACTGCCGTCCAGATTGCACTCGCCAACAACGCCCGCGTCCAGGCCGCCTATGAGGGCCTCGGGATCGCGAAGGCCGATTTTTCTGCCGCCCTGGTTCCGGCCAATCCTGTTGCCCGCATTTTCACGCTGTCTCCGGACGGTGGGGGCGCCGACACGTTCACGGCGGGCCTGGGCTTCGATCTCCTTGGCCTCGTGACACTTCCCGCCAACCGCTCGGTGGGCGAGGCAGAATTTGAAGCTGCAAAAGCAGAACTCGCCGCGAACCTTCTTACCGTAGGGGGAAACGCGCGCGGCGCGCTGATCGATTACATCGCAGCTCAGCAGGAAGCCGATCTCGTAGCGCAGGCGGCCGATACCGCCGAAGCCTCCGCTTTTGCTGCAGACAGGCTTTATGAGGCAGGCAACATTGCTAAAGTCGAACGTGATCAGGAAGCCCTTTTTGCCGCTCGCATTGGCATCCTGAGAGCAGAAGCGGGCGCCGCGCTTGTGCCAGCGCGCGAACGTCTGATCGCTGCGCTTGCCCTCACCCCTGAACAGGCGGGTCGCCTTCAGACGATCCGGAGACTCCCGGCGCCGCCGAAGGAACCCCTCGACATCGAAGGCCTGGAAGACAAGGTCATCTCGTCGAGCTCCGACCTTGCGATCGCGTCCGGCGCCCTTCGCGCAGCCGAAGCACGGCGCAGCATCTCATGGCTGACATCGTTGCTACCTGGCCTATCGGTCGAGGCAGAGTGGGAACGCGAAGAAGGAAACTGGAGCACGGGCTTTGGACTGCAAGGACGCTTGCCGCTGGTCGATCTAGGCGGTGCCGGCCGTTTGCGGGACACCTCGATGCAACGCCAGCGCACCGCCATTGCCGAGGCGCTCAACCTCGAACTTCGATCCGAGGCTCGCGCACGCTTTGCATCAGCCGAAGCTGCCCGACAAATTGCTGAGATTCACCGCACATCGATCCTGCCGCTCTCTGCGGACGTCTTCGAGGGCATGCAGCTTGATTTCAATGCGATGCAGATCGGGATTTTTGATCTCCTGAAAGCGCGCAGCGATCGGTTGGATGCTGGATTGCAGAGTATTCGGGCGACCGCAGGCTATTGGCGCGCCCAATCCGACCTCGACTTGCTGCTGGCCGGCCTTCGCTCCGCCGCTCCAGCCGCCAACACGCCAGTACCCCTCGCCGCCAGCCCCGTCGCGGCTGGTCACTAGCTTTACCGGAGTTTCCATGACGAATCACCCGTTCAATCTGAACCGGCGCGGCTTGTTGCTTGCCGCAGGCGTGGCAGCGAGCGCAGCAGCTTTTGCTCAGAAAGCCGACGCCGCTGGAGCCGAAGCCACCAGTGTTCTGCACAATCAAAAGTACGATCCCGGTCTTCCGGGCACGCATTATACCCCAGTCACCGTCCCTAATGGAAAGGCAATCGCATTCCAGGTTGTGGACAGCGTGAAGGTCTTTCATCTGACGATCCAGGAGTTCGACCAGGAATTTGCAAAGGGTTTGACGGCGAAAGTGTGGGGCTTCAACGGGGTCGGAGCGGGCGCTGTGCTGGAAGCCGTGGAAGGCGACCGGGTGCGAATCTATGTGACCAACAAGCTGAAAGCCCCCACATCCGTTCACTGGCACGGCTTCATTCTACCGTCCGGCATGGACGGGGTTGGCGGTCTTTCTCAGAAGAACATACCGCCTGGTGAAACCTGGATATACGAATGGACGATCGTCCAGCATGGAACACTGATGTTCCACGCCCATCACGACGAGATGGCGCAGATGGGCCTCGGCTTGACGGGAATGTTTGTCGTGCATCCGCGGAAACCAAAGCGCCGGGTGGATCGCGACTTTGCGATCTTGCTTCACGAATGGAAAATACGGCCCGGGGCACGCCGGCCAGACCCCAACGAGATGACCGATTTCAACATCTTCACGCTCAACGGCAAGGTGTTCCCAGCCACTGAGCCGCTTGTCGCTCGCCAGGGCCAGAAAGTCCGTATCCGCTTTGGAAATCTCGGCATGCAGAATCATCACCCCATGCACATACACGGCCACTCCTGGACCGTCACGGAAACCGATGGCGGCGAAATCCCCGCAGCTGGCCGCTGGCCGGAGACAACCGTGCTTGTTCCTGTCGGCAGTACACGGACGGTCGAGTTTGAAGCCGAACACCCTGGCGACTGGGCAATGCATTGCCACATGCTGCACCACCTGATGAACCAGATGGGGCATGGCGTGCCGAACATGATTGGTGCTGATACCGACGCGCTCGCGGCGCGGACGGCAGACCTTCTGCCCGGCTCGATGATCATGGGATCAACCGGCATGGGCGACCACGGAAGCCATGTGGAGATGGGGCATATGGCGGTGCCAGAGAACTCTATCCCCATGGTCGGGCTGATGGGTCCGCGGGACTATATTCCCATGGGCGGGCTTGTCAGTATCCTGAAGGTTCGCGCGGGCATCACAAACTATAACGACCCCGGCTGGTATGAAAATCCGCCGGGCACCGAAGCCCGCGCTGCGCGAAGCGAAGAGCTTGCGCGCGACGGCATCAAAATCTGAAACACCATCGATGGAGACTGGAATGAAGTTAACAAGAAGTCTGATGGCGCTAGCTGCTGTCAGCATCACGTTCGCGCTCACTGCCTGCGCGGAGAGCTCGCATCCTTCCGGTCACGGTACCGAACATGATCCGAACCAGCATGGATCAGCGCCTCATGAAGAAATGCTCGATGCTGCTGAACCCGGCATGAATGCCCATGAAGGACACGACATGCAGGTGACTGAAGAAAACACTCCGGTTGCAACCCCGTCTTCAACCAAAGCCGACGAAGTCGTAGCGCCAGCTCCAGTCTCCGCCCAAGATGATGACGCGGCAGGATCTGCCGCGGCCGCTCCCGCATCGACGCAAGGTGCGGCTGACCAGCATACTTCGAAGAAGCAGATGACAGTAAAAACATCCATTGCCGATCGAGCAACGGTAACCGGATCTGTAACCCGGATAGACCTGGAGTTTGGACACGAAATGAAACTTGTCGGGGCTACGCTCAGTTCACTGGCAGGCGACAGGATTGATGTCCGCATTGAGTCGGAGAAGTTCACAGATCGGGCAAGCGTCAACTTTGAGATGCTCGAGCCAGACGATTACACATTTACATGGCGCGCCGATGCGGGTGATCACGAAATGAGTGGATCGCTCAGGTTCACAGTTGAGCAGTGAGTGAGTCCTCCTAGAGCGTCTGCTCTCTTCAAACCGATCTGCACCTGTATCGTCGGTCCATAGATAACTTAAAACTACATGCGCGCCGCTAGTTCAAGCGCGGAGTGAACGTCTGAAATCGGAGCTGAATTGCCGGAGTCCTCAGCAAGGGAGCAGCAGCGAAGGGCCAGGTCGGCTCCGATAGTCGGTTTCGACGTCCGGCGGGGTCGCCTCTATCCGGTCGTTTAATCACATCATCAGCACCAGGCCGGACTTCGCCGATAACGGTCAGGCCTGGACTTCAGCAATCCCCGTCACGCTGAAGCGATATTCTCGCGGTCACACGTTGGCGGCTACCGAGTCCGTCTGTGTTCAACAGAGCGCCGCCCGATACTGTTAGCGGCGTCTGCCCGGCACTTAAGACTGTGAACGTCCCCTCCACCAGCGTACCCAAACAACTGACGTCGTAGACGCCACCCCCCAGCGTCGAAGTGCTGCAGGCCGAGTTGAAATCATTGAGATAAGCCGCCACTACGTGCACCGGGTCGCGGAAATCCTCCATGTCGGCGAGGCACACCTGCTCCGATCCGCTACCATGGTCGGCCGACCAGGTCAGCGTGTACTTGCCCGCCATCAAGCCCGAGCCGCCCTGCGCCAGCGCTGCCCCCGAAAATCCGGCCATGACCAGCGCCAACACGCCGCCAAACATTTTAACGCGCATTCGATCTGACTCCCCGTATATGCCATTCCTACGTGAGCGCTATGTGCAACGGAAGAGCCAGCACCAGCGAGGACAGTCCCGCGCACGGATTGCACCTACGCGCGCTTTGAAACGGGACCGAAGCCGAACCCCGCAAGATCAATACTAGGTGTTTCGTCCCACGGAGTGATGGAATCGCGATAACCGCAAGTCCATCATGGAGGAGCGCCTTATGGGACAGGTTCTACACAGCTGCGCCACGACCACGCACGCCGTCAGAAAGGCAATACAGCGATCGCAGGCTTCGGTCGCGGAGCTCGCCGAACAGTACGGCGTGAACCAGAAGACTGTGCGCAAGTGGCGGACACGGGCGAGCGGCGCGGCAGGCGGCCAGCGGAAGGCTTCACCCACAAGCGGAGCAAAGACGTGGCCCTGGAGGTGTTTCGCAACATTGCGTGATTGATTTTCGGCGGGTTGATCCTTTGAGGGAGCTTCAGGCAAAAAAGCCGAACAAATAATCCGCTGACGAACTATTTAAACGCCTTCTCCTCCCATGCCTTTTCGCGGGCGGTCCCTTACCTGCCGCACTGCTGGAAGAGACTTAGTACTGCGTTTCGGGCAGCGCACGGTTGAACAAACCTGAACCACCCGTTCAAACCGCGTTCAGTAGCGGCGCTTCATCACTCTGCCTGTCCGGGCGCTTCTTCTTCACCGGCGCAAGACGCAAACACAGGAGTGTGAACATGAAACGACTTCTTTCGACTACCGCCGCAGCTCTGCTGGTCTTCAGCCTCGGCGCTGCACATGCTGACCCGCGCAACCGGGTGCAGATTGACCAGCGTGGCTATAACAACGGCGCGGCTGCCGCCCAGCAGGGCGCGCGCAATGGCACGGTCGTGGTGCAGGGCGGCAACGGGCATTATGCGCAGGGCGTGCAGTCCGGCTACAACAACTTCCTGCGCATGGACCAGTATGGCACGCGCAACAGTGTCGGCACGATGCAGATCGGTTCGAACAACCTCGCCGTGACCGGACAGGACGGGCGCAATTTGCGCGCCGATACGCTGCAGACGGGGCATAATAACGTATCCGGCATTGCGCAGATCGGCCGGAACAACACGGCGGTGGCCGACCAGGATGGCTGGAACAACTCTTCCGCAATCATCCAGGTGGGCAATGGCCAGGATGTGACGGTGCGCCAGCGCGGCGAGGGCAATATCTCGGTGGTTGTGCAGAGCGGATATAACTGACGCGCCGCGCGGGGGGGCGATGCCTCGCCTCCCCGCAAAGGCCCGAAGCTCAGGGAGCTGAACCCATGCTGAAACTTGCACCCCTTGCGGCGATTGCCGCTGTGACAGCCTGCGCCGCGCAGACGCAGACCCTGCCTTATACGGACTATCCGGCCTATTCCGGCGTCAGCTGCGATATCCGCGAAACGCGCACGGCGCACGGGACGCGGCTGGAAGCGACGGCGCAGACGGAACGGTGGCTGCGCGGCGATTATGACTTCGTGATCACTGCGGCGGGCTCCGGTGGATCTTCCGACATCGGACAATCCGGGCCGGTGGACCTCGCGGCCGGGCAGCGTGACACGGTGGGCCTCGCGGAGATTTCGAACCGGAATTACCGGGCCGTTCTGACACTCAGTGATGCTGGCGGCGTGGTTTGCCGCCGCGAAATCAGGTCTTAGGAGATATCCTCATGCAGAACCGCAGACTGATGACCGCGGGTTTCATTCTGGCCGGCATGACCCTTTTCAATGCGGCATGGGCGCAGGGCCGCCCGAACACCGCGGCTGTTCAACAGCAGGGCCGCGCGCAGGCGGCGGGCATCGCGCAGACCGGCAGCGGTAACGATGCGGCGCTGCGCCAGCTTGGACGCGATAACACCGGCACGATCGTGCAGACCGGAAACGACAACAGTGCCTGCCTTGTTCAGGCCGGGCGCAACCTGGACGGCAGCATCGTGCAGACCGGTGACAACCTGACGACCGGTGTGTTGCAGACAAGGGGCGGGATGCGCGAAGTTCCGGTTGCCGTGTGCACCTCGGTTGCCTCGCGCCAGGACATCATGGTCCACTTCCCGCAACGTGCGGGCAATCCGATGGCGCGCGGGCGGCGCTGATCAGGCGAGGCCCTTCAGGAGATCGAGGCTGCCATTGTCGCGCACCTGCGCGCAGTGGCGGCGCAGCATGGTGAGGAACATTTCGTCGCCTCGTTCGGTCTGCTTGACAATCATCGCGGCGGCGAAGGCAACCGAGATGCCGTAGAAGGCAAACCAGCGATAGTGCGTGTAAAGATCATCGAAGCTGTAGCTGGTGATGCCTTCGGCCTTCAGCGCATTGTGATAGTGACGCAGGAGGGCCTGTTCGTGTTTCGGGCGCTCGTCGCGCGTGAGGCCGGCGCCGATAAAGTAAGCGACATCATTGGCGGGCGCGCCCTTCCCCGCCGTCTGCCAGTCGACGACGGCGAGCGGCTTCTTCGCGCCGGGGTTGCCGAACAGCATGTTGTCGAGGCGGTAGTCAGAGTGCGTGAGCGCGAATGGGCCCTGATACTGGTCGCCCCATTTCGGCAGGCTGGCGGCATAGGCGTCGCCGACTTCGATCTGGTCGGCATTGATATGGGCGGCGTAGCGTTCCTTGAAGCCGCCCCAGAGGGCCGCGATCATTTCCGGGCCGAGGCCAGGCGGCGGCGCCTTGGCGGAGCCCTGGAGCCAGTCATGTTCATCGAGCACGGGGTCCTGCCAGTGGGCGGCGTGCAGCACGGCGGCGGCTTCCATCGCGAGCTTTGCCTCTTCGACGCCGCAGCCCTTCAGCTGGTCGCCCTGCTCTGCCGGGGCCATGTCTTCCATGATCAGGGCGAAGCGGTTGGTTTCGGGGTCATAATCCGTATACAATGCATCGGGCGTGATGCGGCCCGCGACTTTTGGGAAAGTGCGGTAGAACATCACTTCGCGCTTGTAGTGGTTCAGCAGCTTGGCGGTGGCGACGCTAGTTTCGTTGGCGGACGGGAATTTCCCGACGAGGGTTTTGGGGGCGTTCGGGCCCGCGCGGGCA
The DNA here is from genome assembly GCA_003486945.1 of Hyphomonas sp. Classification (GTDB taxonomy): domain Bacteria; phylum Pseudomonadota; class Alphaproteobacteria; order Caulobacterales; family Hyphomonadaceae; genus Hyphomonas. Next base: position 6,948 of record DNFL01000181.1, read on the forward strand.
TAGTCGAACACGAAGCGGACATTCTCGCCGATCTGGCCGGTGCCGATGGATTTGGAGGTGAGCCCCTTCACTTCGGCATCGATGCCGATTTCGGCGAAGAGTTCATTGAACCATTCGGGGCCGAGTTCGAGGGGGTTGGTGTCAAGTCCGGGACGGCTCATTCTGGCGTTTCCTCAGTGGGCGGAGTGTTCGGGGTCTTGCGCCCCGTGAAGCGGCGGAACTGGCCGAGGCGGTCCTCGGCGCGGCGCAGGCCCTTGTCGAGCGCGGCCATGGTGAGGGCGAAGTCTCCGCTGGTTTCCCGGCGCCAGGCGCGCTCGGTTTCGGCGATGACGAAGGCGATGG
>DNFL01000401.1 GCA_003486945.1 Hyphomonas sp.
GCCGCGGTCGGTGAACTTGATGGCGTTGGAGACAAGGTTCAGCATCATCTGCCGGATGGCGCGGTGATCGGCATCGATATCCGGCAGGTTCTGTGCCGCGTCGAGCACGAGATCGATCTCTTTCTCTTCCGCCTTGCGCCGGATCATCCGCACCGCCGCATCCACCGGATCGACCGGATCAATCGGCTGCGGCGTGATCGTCATCTTGCCCGCCTCGATCTTCGCCATGTCGAGAATGTCATTGATCATGTCGAGCAGGTGCTGGCCGGAGGTGAGAATGTCGCGTGCATATTCCTTGTACGAAGGATCGCCCAGCGGACCGGACAGTTCATTCGTCATGATCTCGGAGAAGCCGATGATTGCGTTCAGCGGCGTGCGCAGCTCATGGCTCATGTTGGCGAGGAAGGCAGACTTGGTGAACGCCGCGCGTTCGGCCTTGGCCTTTTCCTCGGAATATTTCTTCGTCAGTTCCTTCGCCTTGCCTTCGGAACGCTCAAGGTCCAGCGCGGCGCGCTTCATGCGCTCCTTCTGCCGCGTCAGTTCTTCCTCATTGCGCACGTTCTCGCTGATATCGACACCGACCGTCAGCAGGCCGCCATCCGGCGTGGAGCGCTCCACCAATTTCAGCCAGCGCCCGTTGCGCAGCGCGATCACCGTCGTGCGGCTGTCTTCGGCCGAGCGGCGTTCGGTCAGCACGGCGCCTGCCCGCGCGATCATCACCGTATCGTGCCCCATGCCCGCGCGCAGCGTATCCTGCAGTCCGAAATCGAGCGCGAAGGACCGATTCCAATAGAGCAGTCGCTTGCGCGAATCCCAGAGTGCGAACGGCCCGGTGAAGCCTTCAATTGCCGCGCGCAACCTGCGCTCCGCTGCGCGCACGCGGTCCTCCGCCTGCTTGCGCTCGGTCACGTCCAGCATGATGCCGCCGAACACATCCTCGCCGCTCACCGGGTCCGTCGACAGGCTGCCCCGCATCTCGATCCAGCGCACCGGTACGCTGGACGTCTGGAACGTGATGTGGATCCATCCGATCGTGCGCGCCTGGCTAAACGCTTCGCGGATCCGCTTGTGCGTCTCCAACGGCGTGCGGCCGAGCAGGTCGTCCAGTGTCAGCAGCCCGTCCCGTTCCAGGCTGAGCAGGCCGGCTGCGCCCTCGCTGAAGAAGATGGCATTCGACTGGTGCGACCATTCCCAATAGCCCGCCTGCGCGCCGCGCATCACGAGACCGAGGATCCGGTCGGATTCCTGGTTGCGGGTCGATTGCACCAGCATCTCGGTCTGGCGCCGCGACAGTCGCCGCGTCACCCCGAACAGAGCCAGCGCCGGTGCCAGCACCAGCAGCGCAAGGATCGCAAGGCGCACAAGGTCTGCGCCTGAAAACAGCGGCCGCTCCGCCGTCAGGCAAAGCAGCACCGCGCTCGGCGCAACAGGAGCGCAGGCTGTGCCTGCCCGCACGCCGTCCGCACTCTTGCGGATCACCGCCGCATTGCTCTTGGCCTGCGCCGCGACATCTGCCAGCCGCGTTGGTCCGTACCCGAACTGTGCGTCGGGCGTGCGCAGCAATAGGCGTGCATTCTCCGGCTTGCTGAACACCGCCGTCACCGGCGACAGCGCGATCAGCCGCCGCGCGCCCTGCACCGGCGCAACATAGACGAAATCCCCGTGCGAGGTGAGCGTCAGACCGGATGCGTCCGGCTCGAACAGCGCTGCCGCAATCGCCGCATCGCCGAGACGCGACCCCGGCGGCGACTGCGCCGCATCGCTGAGCGCCACGACCGCATCAATTCCCGGCGAGCGCGCCGCCACTTCTGATGACGGCAGGCTGCGCGCACCGGCGATCGACAGGATAGCCACCCCGGACTCCGCGCGCGCCGAAACCCGCGCTGCCAGCATTCCGGCCTGCCCTTCAAGCTGCGCCATGAATGCGCGTTCGCTGACCTGATGTTCGTCCCAGGCTTTCAGGCCAAGGGCGAGGGTGAGAAGGCCGAGGATGGCGACCACAAGGCCCCAGGTCCGGCGTCCGTCCGCGGCAATAGCAGGCTCCTCCGGCATGCCGGTCGTGTTCACCTTGGGGGTGCGGAGCTTTTCTTTCGCCAAGACCGAACTCGAAAACTGCGGGCACACCGGCCCGATTCTACGAGTGTCCGTGGGAATTGTTGCCGGATCGTTAACCTATCCGGCGGATTCGTTAACGGTTTTCAACCGGGCGCCGACAGGGCCCGGCTGGCGATATCCATCGCATTTTCGGACAATCCGGCCTCCACGAGGCGCTTCAGGCAGGCTTCCGCCTCGCTCCGCGCCTTGGGCTCCAGCACCCGCCATTGCTCGAACGCCGTCAGCAGCCGCGCGCCGAGCGCCGGGTTCGCCTTGTCCGCCGCCAGCATCGTCGCCTCCACCGCCCGGTAGCCGGAGCCGTCCGGCGCATGGAAGGCGGCCAGGTTCTGCATCGCGAACGCGCCGACAACCGCCCGCACCCGGTTCGGGTTGCGCAGGTCGAAATCCGGATGCGCGACGAGGCGTTTCACATCCTCCGCCGTACCGGTCGCCGCCTGCACGGAGAACCACTTGTCCATCACCAGCGGGTTCTGCTTCCACATCTCCTCGAAATGGCCCACCGCCTTCGCCTTGCCGCCGCCCTTGGTGAACATCAGCGCCCGCAGCGTCGACAGCCGCTCCGTCATGTTCGGCGCGCTGTCATACAGCCGCGCGAGGATCGCTTCCGCCTGCGGATCAGCCGACGCGCCCAGAAGCGCGATGAACGCATTGCGCAGTGCCCGCACCGAGGCCTGCTCCGCCCCCGGATGATAGGGCGCCGGGGCCGGTTTCGCCAGCGTCTCGCCAATCGTCTGCGCCAACTCTGCGCCCAGCGCCGCCTGCAGCTTCGCCCGCGCCGCCGCCAGCGCCACGGGGTCTGCCGGCTGGCGCTCGAGGAACAGCTCGCCCACTTCCGGCAACCGCGTCAGCAACGCCGCAAAGGCCGGATCGGCAAGGGCGCCCTTCACCGCGCCGGCAATCGCGCCGACAAGCGCCTCATCCGGCTTCGCCTGGCTGCCATCCGACAGGGCGAGGATTTCCTCCTTCACCAGCGTCTGCAGCCCGTCCCATGTGTTGAACGCATCCGTCTCCGCACGCACCAGTGCCAGGCGCTCATCGCGCGTCAGCGACCGCGACACCCGCACCGGCGCCGAGAAATCCCGGTTCACCGAAAACAGCGGGCGAGGGCTGCCCGCCTTCAGGCGCAGCTCCAGCGTACCCGAGGCAGCGTCAAGCACATGCAGGAACGGCGCGGCCTCGCGGCCTTCCGCCGCCACATGCCCGCCCTTGCCGTCCAGCAAGGCGCACATCAGCGGCACTGGCACCGCCTGCTTCACCGGCTGTCCCGGCGTCGGCGGCGTCGCCTGTGCGAAACTCACCCGCAGCGTCGCCGTCTCCGCATCCCAGCTCTCGCGGACCGTCACCTCCGGCGTGCCCGCCTGCGCATACCAGCGCCGGAACGCGGAAAAATCCTTCCCCGTAACCGCTTCGAAACAGGCGTAGAAATCCTCGATCGTCACCGCCTGCCCGTCATGGCGCTCGAAATAGAGGTCCATGCCTTCACGGTATTTCTCCGGGCCGATCATCCGGCGCAGCATGCCGATCAGTTCGGAACCCTTCTCGTACACAGTTGCCGTGTACAGATTATCGATGGCGCCATACACGTCCGGCCGCACAGAATGCGCCAGTGGCCCGGCATCCTCGGCAAACTGGCGCGCGCGCAGCTTGATCACATCCTTGATGCGCTGCACCGGGCGCGAACGCATGTCGGCAGAGAAATTCTGATCGCGGAAAACCGTCAGGCCTTCCTTCAGGCACAGCTGGAACCAGTCCCGGCAGGTGATCCGGTTACCGGTCCAGTTATGGAAATACTCGTGCGCCACTATCGACTCGATGGCCTCGAAATCGAAATCCGTCGCGGTGTCTTCATCCGCCAGCACATAGGCCGAGTTGAAGATGTTGAGGCCCTTGTTCTCCATCGCGCCGAAATTGAAGTCGCGCACGGCGACGATGTTGAACACGCCGAGATCATATTCCCGGCCATACACTTCCTCATCCCAGCGCATCGACCGCTTCAGCGAATCCATCGCCCAGGCCGCGCGCGGCGCGTCGCCCTTGTCGACATGAATGCCAAGATCAACCTTGTGGCCGGACATCGTCGTGAACGTATCGCGCAGCACGTCATAGTCGCCCGCGCACAGCGCAAACAGGTAGGCCGGTTTCTTGTGCGGATCGACCCATTCGGCAAAATGGCGCCCGCCCGGCAACTCGCCCGCTTCGCCCGGCGTGCCATTGGAGAGAAGGATCGGAAACGCCGCCTTCGGCCCTTCCATCCGCACCCGGAAGGAACTCATCACATCCGGGCGGTCAGGATAATAGGTGATCCGGCGAAAGCCTTCCGCCTCGCACTGCGTGCACAGCCGCCCGCCGGAAAGGTAAAGTCCTGACAGAGCCGTGTTCGACGCCGGCGAAATCTCCACCTCGGTTTCGAGAACAAACGGCCCCGCCGGAGGCGCCAGCAGCGTCAGCCCGCGCGCGTCCACTTCAAAGTCCGCCGGATCCAGCGGCGCCGCTTTCCCGCCGCCTTCGCCAATCGCGATGTAATTGAGATGCAGCGCCTCACCGTCCAGCCGCATCGGGCCCTTGCCCTTCGGCGTCACCGACAGGCGCGCCCGCACAGTCGTCTTCTGCGCGCCAAGATCAAAGGAAAGGTCCACCGCATCAATGCTGAAAGGATAGGGAACATAGTCCTTCAGTTTCACTGCCACTGGCGTATCGGTCCGCATCATCCGGGCTCCATGGATCAGGGTTCAGTCTGCAAACGGGTAGTCCCCAGCCATATAAGGGGCCGGGCGGGCCGTCGAGAGATGTTGTCCCCCGCAAATCGCAGTGGCAAAGGGGCACATGGATTCCGCCCGCCTGCCATACCCGCCGCATATCCGCCGCGCCGCTTCAGTGATCGCCGCCCTGCTAGCCGTGCTGATCGCTTACTTTTCACTGGTCCCGCCCGGCGAAACGCCCGCCCCGCAGATCTCCGACAAGATCCGCCATTTCGGCGCTTACGTGATGCTGGCTATCCCCGCCGCCATGTGGCTCGCCCCGCGACGCATCGCGCCGGCCGTCATTGTTGCTGCCTGGGGTATCGTCCTGGAAATCGCGCAGGGTCTCGCCGGCACAGGCCGCGAAGCGTCCATCGGCGACGCACTCGCGAACACGGCGGGCGCGTGCGCAGGCGTGTTCTTTATTTGGATGGTGGCGCGCCGGCGGCGCTGATTACTCGGCCGCGACCGCCGCTTCGTCCTCAAGCCGGTAGACATGCCGCATGATTGCCGCGCAGTGCTGGGCCACAGGCTTCAGCTCCGCCGGCAGGTCGTCCGGATTGTTCAGGGCATATTCCGCCACACGCCGGGCAATCTGCATCAGGTCCGGCGTATGCACGATCATCCGCGCCTGGTGCTCGATACGTGCTGGGTCGCGGTCATACTCCGTGCCCGAAACGCGCCAACCGCTCGTGCCGGTCTCATCGGTCGCCACGACCGGGAACGTGCTCGGGCCGGCATTCACAGCGCTATACTCCACCGGACGCCATTTGATCGCGCGCCGGTCGATATGCCAGTGCTCCAGCATCAGGTCTTCGTCTTCATCCTCGACGCGGAACTGGCTGTGCATCGATTGCTCGGACACCAGCTCATGCGCCTGGAACGGACGGCCCAGCCCGCAGTCATAAGACACGCGCAGTGGCTCTTCGACATCTTTCACCCAATGCGGCACGACCGTCTCGATCACCGCCCAGGTGCCGACCGGCTTCACGAACACGCGTTGCGACTTGTGGAACAGGGCCTTGGCCATGTGTGCGTCTCCTCACGAACCGCCAACATTCGCACAGGAGTATGGGGGAGCGGTGAATCGAACCGTTGAAATTCGACAGATTAACCCTGCCTGACGTAGCGCCATTTCCGCTGGGTCACGGCTTTCCGCGCGCGTAAAGCGCGCTATTCTTCCCCCATCCGCGATAAATCTAACGAACGCCTTCGGGCGATGGGGAGCCAGACGCGCCATGAACTTCGATTTCTCTGAAGACCAGAAATACCTTGCCGGCGAAGCCCGCAAATTCCTCGATGCCGAAAGCCCCACCTCGGAAGTCCGCAAGGTGCTGAACGATGATGCGGTGCCCTATCACAAGGCGCTCTGGAAGAAGGTCGCCGAAATGGGCTGGCTCGGCACCACGATCCCGGAAGAACATGGCGGCCTCGGCCTCGGCATGCTGGAAATGTGCGTGCTCGCCGAAGAAATGGGCCGCGCAATCGCGCCCGTGCCCTTCGCCTCCACCGCCTACTACCTCACCGAAGCGCTGAAGCTTGCCGGCAGCGAGGCCCAGAAGGCCGCCCTCCTGCCGCAGATCGCCGCCGGCGACATCATCGGCGCCTGGGCCGCCTCCGAAGGCCCCGGCCATCCGACTGCCGCCACCTTGAAAACCACCTTTGACGGCAAGGCCCTCACCGGCACCAAGATCCCCGTCACTGACGGCGACGTCGCCACCCATGCCGTTGTCCTCGCGAAAGAAGGCAAAGGCGCCTCGCTCGTCCTCGTCGATCTCTCTGGCAAGGGCGTCACCCGCAAGACCGTGCAGACCCTCGACCCCACCCGCAGCCATGCCGAAATCACCTTCGACGGCGCCGCCGCCGAACGCCTAGGCGGCAAAGGCGAGGGCGAAGCGCTTACCGCCGCCCTGCTCGACCGGGTCGCCGTCCTCCTCGCCTTCGAACAGATCGGCGGCGCCACCCGCTGCCTCGAAATGGCAAACGAGTATGCCAAGAACCGCTACGCCTTCGGCCGCCCGATCGGCGGCAACCAGGCGATCAAGCACAAGCTCGCCGACATGTATGTGAAGAACGAGGTCGCCCGTTCCAACGCCTATTACGGCGCCTGGGCGCTCTCCACCGGCGCTCCGGAACTGCCCGAAGCCGCCGCCGCCGCGCGCGTCGCCGCTTCGGAAGCCTTCTGGTTCGCCTCGAAGGAAAACATCCAGACGCATGGCGGCATGGGCTTCACCTGGGAAGTCGACTGCCACCTCTTCTACCGCCGCTCGAAACTCCTGTCGGTTCAGGCCGGCTCGCCGAAGGTCTGGAAAGAGAAACTGGTGCGCGCACTCGAGGCGAAGAATGCAGCTTGAGGCAACTTCGCCTCACACAGAAAAGCGGCGGGATTTCTCCCGCCGCCCTCAAAGCGTATTGTCAGTGCTCGCCCGGATAGGCGGTGTAGGATACCGGTTCCGGCGCTTCCCAGCTGACCGAGTCGGTCGGCTTGGTGGCGCTGCCTTCGAAGACTTCGAGCGTTGCGGTCTTGTACGAGATGTCGAAATTCTCGACGACCTGCGAGCCTTCGCCCGTATAGGTCGAGTAGTTGTTCAACGTCGCATCGGTCAGTTTCCAGACCTGCTTGCCGGCCACGCCGTCATTGGTGATCGTGATCTCGACCACCGGAACCTTGGTGCCGTTGACGATGTTCTTGATGACCTTGGCCGAGCCCGAATCGAAGTTGCGGGTGACGTAGATGCCACCCGTGTAGAGCTGCGTCTTGGCCGGTTCGACCGGCATGTAGGTCACCGGGTCGTAAACCGGCTGCTGCGACACGCTGATGGTCGCGGCCGTCGCGGCCAGCTTGTCGTTGCCGAGTTTCACTTCAACGCCGGCATGCGCAAGTCCGGCAACCAGCATCGAAGCTGCGGTGGCAGCGGCGAAGCGGCGGCTATGCGCGAGAATTCTGGACATGGAGTTCAATCCCTTTGTGCTGCGCCGCGGGCGGGAGCCCATCGCTCGTCTCCCCGGCGAGTGACTGCCATACGACGCCCCAATTCGGGATGGAATATGGCAACGCGTTGTCAGCATTCGATCACACAGAAATATTTTTCACCCGGATTACAGGTCCCTACAGCCTGGGCCTGCCAGCAGACCGAAAAGACCAACTGAGGAAACGGAGCCAGCCATGGACTTCAACGACACCCCCGCCGAAGCTGCCTTCCGCGCCGAAGCGCAAAGCTGGCTCGCCGCCCATGCCCCGGCGCATGAAATGCCGGTCGGCATCAAGCTGGAGGATACCGATGAAGCCGCGCGCGGCCGCGCCTGGATGCGCGAACTGTACAATGGCGGCTGGTCCGGCCTGACCTTCCCCAAGGCGCTGGGCGGGCGCGGGCTTTCCGGCATCGAGGCGGTGATCTTTGCCGAGGAAGAGGGCAAGTACCATCTGCCCAAGGGGCCGTTCACTTCGATCGGTACGGGCATGGCCCTGCCGGTGATTGCCAAGCACGGCACCGACGAACAGCGCGCCCGCTTCATCGAGCCGACGCTGAAAGGCGACCTCACCTGGTGCCAGCTGTTTTCCGACCCGGCTGCCGGGTCGGACCTTGCCGCGCTGCGGACCAAGGCGGTGCGGGCCGATGACGGCTCGGGCGACTGGATCATCAACGGGCAGAAGGTCTGGTCCAGCTGGGCCCACCTGACCGACTGGGGCATCCTGGTGGTCCGCACCGATCGGGACAAGCCGAAGCAGGAGGGGCTCACGATGTTCATCGTCGACATGAAGGCC
>DNFL01000113.1 GCA_003486945.1 Hyphomonas sp.
CGAAACAAAATCGTAAGCCGGTGCGATTGTTGGCGTACGCCGATCGCGATAGATAAGAGACCAGTTCTTGAGATGCATATCGGCGTTGCCGATCAGTGTGTTGAACACCAGCCTTCGGATGAATTCATCGACACCGGCGCCGCCTGTCTCGATCCAGAGTACCTTAGCGAGCATCGGATAGCTTGCCCGATCATACTTGTCGCGGGGCCTAACGCCAAAGACCTGGGCGAAGTCCTCGATATGTGTGCGCTCGCCGCTTGCGGGCCTGTCGAATCGTTCGATAGCAAAGGCCGGCTCTTTGAGACCATCTATGTCGCCAGGTAGCCCTTCTACGTCTTTTGGATCGACCAAAGTGTGTCGGGGCACATCCATGCCCATACGCTTTGCTATCGACATCATGGAGAACTCGTTTTCCGGCACGCCCGGAAAGCGCAAAGAAGGGAGTTTGACGATCCAAGAGCCACCCCTTCCATCGACGGGAATGGTCAGGCCGCCGGAGGCTTCGGCGATTGCAGAGAACTTGATCTGCACCCCTGCAAGAGAAAATCGCATCGCAGCTTTCTGCGCCGCTTCAGCCGCCAAGCCTTTCACAGCCGACACGTCGTCGACTTTCCATCTCGCATCATCAGGCGAGGACACTGTCATGGCACCAGGAAGATCGGCCCCAAGCGCCCATAGAAGATGAAATTCGCGCATTTCCTTCACACCGGCGCGCTTTGCGAGATATTCCCGCATATGTCCTTCGGGCAGCAAGTTGGAGAAGAATGGTCCGAGGCTTGTTTGCGTCGGGCGGGTCGTGGTGATGAGCTCGCCGAATTCGTCTTTGAATGACAGACTCAAGGTGGGCCGGTTCGTGTCCTCGATGTACGCGTCATTGAACGCGAAGATCGACCTATCGCCCTGCAGCAACGTCAACGAACCAATTGGCTCGCCATAAAGATTAACGTCAAGGATCTGCACGTTACTCATCGTCGTTCGCGTCGAGACGATATGCGGGTCGCGGTTCAGAAGCTTCGTCAGGAACGGCGTGGGCGATTTCGTTTCGAAGTTGTCGCAGAGCGCTTGCGTGAGTGTCGAGGGTGCTCGCAAGCGCGGGGGTCTTCTGAACGATCTTCAGATGCTCACTGATGCGGGCGATGGCCGAGGCTCGCTCTTCACTCAGTCTGAAATTGGCGAGTTCTCTTGAGGTCCTTTCCAAGCGTTCGAGGTGTTCGTTCTGTGGAAATTGCTCTTTGAGCTGAATAATCAGGCCTCTCAGGCGATCAAGCATAGTTTGGCCGGCTTTTTCCGACGCCGACTTCGGTTGGTGGGTAAGGATCGCTCTGACCGCCGGGATGTGTTGACGCGGCACCAACATCAGTTCGAGGTCGAGCGCTCGAGCGAACTCGATGAGGGTCGAAATCCTCGGGTCAGTTTCGCCGTTCTCGATCTTAGATACTCGGGCCTGGGTCGTACCTGTTCGCTCGGCAAAGATGCGCTGCGTCAAGCCGTGTCGATCGCGAGCCGCCTTCAGGGATTCAACAATATCGCTCAAGGCGTAGGTCATTTGATACCCAATAAGACATGATAGAGAATTTTGATATCTTATTAAAGATCGACAGGCACCTCTGTCAAGGAGAATAATGTTGCATTAGATATAAAAATATCTTTCGATACTTTTTTGAATATCAAGACTTGTGCTGCGCAGTCTGCACGGTGAAGCACAACTTTAGCGCGACGCCCAAAGAGTTCCGAGACTCCAAAACTATGAGTTCTGCGGGAAGCTTAATCATTAGCTGCTGCAGCTGGGCGTGAGGTTCGCACGCTGATCAGCAAGTACAAACTTGTCTTCGCTGAAGTCGATAGCTGATCCGTGATATCAATTTACCATCGAGCGCTCAGCTATAAACGCAAAGCAATCCAAGCAACAAAGAAAGAAACAAGGTCGCGCACGACCTTCGCCATTTGCGCGCGCAGGGGGATACCGATTCCGCTCGGCTGCCCGGCATGCATACTGCGTAACAACACCAATTCGACGTGATGCTCATGACAAACGCCGCAAGCGATCCCAACCAGATGCTCAGCACACAGGATGCCGCCGCCCTACTGGGCTTGCAGCCCTGCACCCTCGCTGCCTGGCGAGAAGATGGCTCCCAACCTGGCCTCGCGTTCTTTAAGCTCGGCAAGGCAGTGAGGTATCGCTACGCGGATCTCCTCGCATTCATCGAAACCCGAAAAGCGTCGAGCACATTGTTGGCCCGACAGATGACCCCGCCGCCAACGCCGCCCCTTTCGAGGGCACGAAGCGGTCCATCTCAATCTCTCCCCGCCTCCGCTCCGGCCGCAGCTTCAGAAAAGACTCGGCAGGAGCCATTACGCCGGGTCGCCGAAAAAGCTCGCCAGCGCAAATCGGAGAAACGCGGAGAAGATCGTCAGCAGTCTCTTTTCTAGATCGACTTGGCTGGTTCGCTATCGCCGCACACCCAGCATTCGATCGTCTGACGGAAACCAGTCAATCCACCGCCGAATTCGTTCATTCGAAGGCGACTGTCAGCAAGCCTTCGAACATCAAAATATCAAACAGGATCTGCGGCGGCAAAGTGTGCAACCTGGTCGTTGTATGCTTTCTCGAAAGTCGGCCGTGCCATGATGCGCGCAACATAGCTGTGGCAGGCGGGATAGTCAGCGAGCCCATCGAACTTGTGCACCTGGCGCAGCACGTGCGCCATCAGAAGGTCTGCGACCGTGAACCTGTCGGCCACCAACCATTCGCGGCCCAACAGCACGGCTTCCATCCGCTCAAGTTCGCCCTCGTAGCTTTCCACGAAATCGACTTCCGGCGATCTGCCAGGAAAGCCCATGAAGCGGAATAGCACCCCGGGCTGGACTGGCAGAACCCGCTTGATGTTGATAACAGCAATTCAGCTGGTCCAAGTACGAGGCAAGTAAAGGCGCCTTGGAGTGCGGCATGCGATGCAGGTATCCGGAGTGCGGTATCTCTATTGGCACTCAGGGCAATGATGAAGAATGTGTATCGGGCGAGAAGAAGCGGCCCCTCTTAGCTGGAGGAGCCGCCGAAAGCGCCTGTCAACCCAGAGGTTGAACCTTCTCCGCGCCGGGCTTCTCTGCCCGCGTCTTGATGAGCGAGTAGATGATTCCGCCCGCCAGCAGCAACAGCGTGACGCTCAGCGAAATCGCCGGAGGGACTTTTGCGAGACCCAGCATGTCGGCCAGGAAGATCTTCGAGCCTATGAAAATCAGCACCAGCGACAACGCGTGCTTCAGATAGATGAAGCGGTGAACCATCGCCGCCAGCGCAAAGTAGAGCGCCCTCAGGCCTAGGATGGCGAACAGGTTCGAGGTGTAGACGAGGAAGGGATCCGTCGTGATTGCGAAGATCGCGGGGATCGAGTCGACCGCGAAGATCACATCTGCAAACTCGACCATCACCAGCGCCAGGAAGAGCGGCGTCGCCGCCGTGACAATTTTCCCGGTCTTGCTGTCCGGCTCACGCACGAAGAAGCGCTGTCCGTGCAGGTTATTAGTCACGCGCATATGCTTGCGCACGAACTTCAGCAACGGGCTTGAGGCGACGTCGTAGTCGCCGTGCCCCGCCGATAGCATCTTGATGCCGGTGAAGATCAGGAAGGCCGCGAAGATGTAGAGTATCCAGCTGTACTGGTCCACAATCGTCGCGCCGGCCGCAATCATGATGCCTCTGAGAACGATGACGCCGAGGATACCGTAGAGCAGAACACGATGCTGGTAGGCGCGCGGGATACCGAAATAGGCAAAGATCATCGCAATCACGAACACGTTGTCCATCGCGAGGCTCTTCTCGACGACAAACCCCGTCCAGTAGAGGACCGCATCCTCGTGGCCGCGCAAGTACCAGACCCAGCCGCCAAAGGCGAGGCCAATCGCAATGTAGAAAGCCGAAAGCATGAGGCTTTCGCCCACGCCGATCTCGTGGGGATCCCGGTGCAGCACGCCGAGATCGAAAGCGAGCAGCAGCATGACAATACCAATGAACGCTGCCCACAGCCACAAGGGCGTGCCAAGCACGTTCGCCACTAGAAAATCCATGTTTGATCACTCCGCCCCGGGGCCACGAGGTGACTGCGCCGCCGGCATTCGTTTTTGGGCTTCAATTGAACACGAAAAAATCCGCCGACGGGGAGAGGTATCCCGCCGGCGGCAAGGTACGCATGCTGGCTAACGCCGCCGTACCGTCTGGAGTGGTGGTCTTGCAACCGCCAGCGCAGGCTGCAGCGCGCGCTGTCTCGGGAGGCGGCGGGCCAGCTTTGCAAGCGGACGCGGCTTGTCCGGAAACAGCATTTCGAAATCAGCGGGCGAGAGCATATCTATGCCCCGACGAGGAAAGGTTTGCGCAAGGCGCGGATCAGGCGCCGCTTGCGCCATCTGCGGCGCTCGTTCTGGCTCATGCTGTTCTGAAGGGTGGGCAGCGCCGGCCGACCGGTTGCTTCCACGTTGATTTCAGCGTGCTGGCGGACGGCATTGAAGAGGGTGGTCATTGTGATCTCCTTGCTAAGAACCAAATGTCCGGTTCGACAAAGGATTTGTGGATTGAATGATCATAGTTCCAATCTAACTATTCTCTCGATCCGATAGTTAGAGGCTATTATATGAGACCGACCCTCCGCCAGATGCAGTACCTGATCGCCATCGCCGATACCGGCAAGTTCGGCGATGCCGCCAGGCAGGTGAATGTCAGCCAGCCAAGCCTCTCGGCGCAGGTTGCGGAGATGGAGGCGAGCCTTGGCGTCCAGCTTGTTGAACGCTCCCGGCGAGGTGCCATGCTCACCATCGCAGGCCAGGAACTGGTGCGCCGTGCGCGGAACATTCTGCGCGAAGTGGAAGACCTCAAGGCGGTCGCCCGTTTCGGCCGGGCGGAGCTTTCCGGCCGGCTCAGGCTTGGCGTCCTGCCGACGATCGGCCCCTATCTCCTGCCGCTCGCTGCCAGCGACCTGCACAAGCGCTTTCCCGACCTTCGCCTCAGCGTCCGTGAGGAGCGCACCGTCGATCTCGACGAGCATTTGCAGGCCGGCGAGTTCGACACGATCATCTCCTCCGCCATCGACCACGAGAATGTTCACCATGAAGTCCTTTTCTCGGAGCGGCTGTATGTCTGTGCGCCGGCCGAGGACCCGCTTTCGCACGGCGAAGGTCCGGTCCGTCTGAAGGACCTCAAGGGCCGCGCCCTGCTGACGCTGGGCCAGGGCCACCGGCTGAATGCGATCATCCGCGAACTGGCCGCCGCGTCCGGCGCTGTGGTGAGCTCAGAGTACGAGGGCACCAGTCTCGATGCGATCCGCCTGATGGCGGAGATGGGCGCCGGCGTTGCCGTCCTGCCGAGCCTCTATGCGCTGTCGGAGGCGCGGCGAAACAAGGGGCTGAATGCACGCCTCATCGATCACCCCCTGGCCCGGCGGGAAGTGTCGCTGATCTGGCGGGACACCTCGCCATTGGCGGCCAGCCTGCAAGGACTTGCTGGCCCCTTGCGGGCCGCTGCTGAAAAGGTATTGCGCGCCGAATAGGTCGATCTCGATAGCCTAAGGCTACCGATGGCATCACCTCAATCGATTGGCGTCTTCGCCCCGTACTCCGCTAGAGCCCAGCCGCAGACGGAGGCCGACCGCCTTCCGGCAAGGGAGCAGACCTGCATGGACATCGCGCTCGCCACGCTCCTGTCGCCGATTGTTCTCTTCTTTCTGCTCGGCCTCGGGGCGGCGCTGCTCAAATCCCAGATGACAATCCCTGAGGCCTTCGCAAAGGGTCTTGCGATCTACCTGATGATGTCCATTGGCCTGAAGGGCGGCGTCGCCATCTCCAAAGGCGATCTCGGCTGGGATGCCGGCTTCGTAGTGATCTCGGCCGTTGCGCTGTCCTTCCTTCTGCCGGTCATCGCCTATGGCCTGCTGCGCCTCACGACCCGCCTCGGCGCGGTCGACGCCGCGGCCACGGCGGCGCATTACGGCTCCATTTCGATCGTCACTTTCGTCGCCGCAGGCCAGGCCATCGCCGCCGCGGGCCTCGAAACCTCGGGTTACCTGGTTGCTGTCGCCGCGCTGATGGAAGTACCGGCAATCATATCGGCCCTGATCATCGCGCATCGCAGTCCCGGCAGCCAGGAAAGCGTTGCCGGATCGGACCGGGGCGAGCTTGCCCGCGAAGTCATGCTCAATGCCTCGGTCGTCGTGCTGATCGGTTCACTGGTCATCGGCTGGATCAGCGGCGAGCAGGGCATGAAAACCGTTGCGCCCTTCTTCGTCGAGCCATTCCAGGGCGTCCTCTGTCTCTTCCTGCTGGACATGGGCCTTTCCGCCGGGCGCGGTCTTCGCAATGGCTGGCGCCAGCTCGGGCCCGGAACAATTGCCTTCGGCATCTACATGCCGCTGATCTCGGGCCTTCTGGCAGCCGGTGTCGCGGCGCTCAACGGCATGGGCACCGGCGATGCAGCGCTACTTATCACGCTCGCGGCCTCCGCCTCATACATCGCCGTGCCGGCTGCCATGCGACTCGCCCTGCCGAAAGCGCGGCCCTCGATCTAT
This sequence comes from Hyphomonas sp., assembly GCA_003486945.1. Lineage (GTDB taxonomy): Bacteria > Pseudomonadota > Alphaproteobacteria > Caulobacterales > Hyphomonadaceae > Hyphomonas. Next base: position 6,552 of record DNFL01000113.1, read on the forward strand.
CTCACACTCTCACTCGGCATTACTTTCCCGTTCAATCTCATCCTGGGCCTGCCGCTCTACATCTGGCTGGCAAAGGCCATCACGCCCGGAGTCGCCTGACCCATGCACACGCGCCACCGCCTTGAGCTGATCATAGAGCGCATGGCCGCGCCGCGTGCCTGCAACATCCTGGAGGCGTCCGGCCTGACCGGCTATACCATCCTGCCGGCCATTTCCGGCTTCGGCGGCAAGACGCGCTGGAGCCGGGACACTGACATGTCCGCTTCCAGCGACATGGTGATCATCATTTCGATTGGCGCCGACGCGCAGGTGCAGGCGGCGCTCGCAGAGCTTGAGCGCCTGCTCGGCAGTCATATCGGTGTACTGAGCATCGGCGAAGTGAAGGTGCTGCGGCCGGACCGCTTCTAGGGTCGGCCACAAGGCAAGAGCGCCGCCCCGTCTCCGGGGCGGCGCTTTGGTTTTCAGAAGTCGAACAGGTCCAGCAGCCTGGACTTTCGATCCATCCGTCCACGGCGGGACGGGCCGTCATCGTCAAAGTCATCCTCTTCCCGGCGCAGTCGCGCGCGGGAGGGAATTTCCTGCGCGGCATCCTCCCGGATGATCTCGATCAGCTTCTCGAGTTCGCCCCGGTCGAGCCAG
>DNFL01000121.1 GCA_003486945.1 Hyphomonas sp.
CCCCCCCCTTCTGCCACCCGGCGCCCATGCCGCGTTACAAGCTCCTGATCGAATACCATGGCGGCCCCTATCAGGGCTGGATGCCCCTGCCGGGCAAGCCGACCGTGCAGGGCGTGCTCGAAGCCGCAGCCGCCAGTCTCGATGGCCGCCCGGTCGATGTGCTCGGCGCAGGCCGCACGGATGCCGGCGTGCACGCCACCGGCCAGGTCGCGCATCTCGATCTCGAACAGGACCGCCCAGCAAAGGTCGCCGACGCGCTCAACGCCCACCTGCGCCCGCATCCCATCGCTGTGCTGAAAGCGGAGAAAGTCAGCGAGGATTTCCACGCTCGCTTCTCCGCCACCACGCGTCACTACCGCTATATCATCATCAACCGGCGCGCCGATCTCGCCCTCGAACGCGGCCTCGCCTGGCGTGTGCCGTCGAAACTCGACGCCGCCGCCATGCACGACGCCGCGCAGCTCCTCCTCGGCCATCACGACTTCACCACCTTCCGCGACACTGCCTGCCAGGCTGCCAGCCCGGTAAAAACGCTCGACCGTCTCGACGTCGCCCGCTTCGGCGACCGGATCGAGATCACCTGCAGCGCGCAAAGCTTCCTGCACCGCCAGGTGCGCTCGATGGTCGGCAGCCTCGTCGAAGTCGGCCGCGCCCGCCATTCGGTCAGCTGGATTGGCGACATCCTGAAAGCCGCTGACCGCACCCAGTGCGGCCCCATCGCGCCGGCAGATGGTCTCTATCTCGAACGCGTCGACTATCCCGCGCCCTGACGCGTGGGCAGGCTTTGTCCTCCCGCCATCCGGGTTTAGCCTCCCGGCCAACGAACGAGGGAGGAAGCCGCAATGGCCATCGATTTCACGATTCCGGAAGATGCAAAGGAAGTGCGCGAGCGCGTGCGCCGCTGGGTGCAGGAAGAGTGCATCCCCGCCGAGAAACAGATGTCGGCCGGCAAGCCTTACAAGGAAGTTCTCACGGAGCTGCGCAAGAAAGCCCGCGCGCAGGGCCTCTGGCTGCCCTTCATCCCGAAGGAACATGGCGGCATGGGCCTCGGCCCGCTCGCCAATGCCCTCGTGCAGATGGAACTCGGCCAGAGCCATCTTGGCGCCCTGTCGATGAATTCTCAAGGTCCGGACGATGCAACCATGCTGACCCTGCTCGCGCACGGCACGGACTTCCAGAAAGAGAAATATCTGAAGCCGCTGTTCAATGGTGACAAGCGCATCTGCTATTCGATGACCGAGAAAGCAGCCGGCGCCGACGCCACCGGCATGCAGACGACCGCCGTGAAGGATGGCAAGGGCAACTATGTTCTCAACGGCGAGAAATGGTTCTCCTCCGCCGCCACCGCCGCCGACATCGCCGTCGTCATGGCCAAGACCAATCCGGAAGCGCCGCGCCACCAGCAATACTCCACTTTCATCGTCGAGCTGCCCAATCCCGGCTACAAGATCCTGCGCGACATCCCCACGATGGCCGTGCACGGCAAGCACTATACCGAAATGGGCGGCGGCCATGCCGAGGTGAAGATCGAAAACCTCGTCGTGCCGGAAGCTAATCTTCTGGGCGGGGAAGGGATGGGCTTCGCCATGGGCCAGCACCGTCTCGCCTATGGCCGCCTGCGCCACGGCATGCACAATGTTGCGATGGCCCAGCGCGCCCTTGATCTGGCTACGGAACATGTCACCAAACGCTCGACCTTCGGCAAGGGTCTCGAAGATCGCCAGGGCGTGCAGTTCATGCTCGCCGAATGCGCCAGCCAGCTCTACATCGCCCGCCTCATGCTGATGCACATCGCCTACAAGGCGGAGAACGGCATGGACATCCGCCAGGAAAACGGCATCGCCAAGGTCTTCCTCGCCAACATGGTGCACAAGGTCGTCGACACCGCCATCCAGCTGCACGGCGCGCTCGGCTATTCGCTCGATACGCCGCTCGCCGCCTGGTACACCCATATCCGTTCGCAGCGCCTCGTTGACGGTCCGGACGAAGTGCACAAGTGGATCACCGGCAAGAACGTCATCCGCGCCTTCAAGAAGGATGGCACGACGGCCGCCGCTGCGGGAGGAGACCTCCTCTGATCAAGCTCACCTTCTGCCTGCGCCGCCTGCCACATCTCTCCCGCGAGGACTTCCAGCGCTACTGGCGGGAAACCCACGCCCCGCTGGTGGCTGCCCGGGCGAAGACGCTCGGCATCGTGCGCTACGAACAGGTGCATACCGGCTTTGACGAACTCAATGCCGGTATCCGCGCCTCAAGGAACGCGCCGGAGCCCTATGACGGCATCGCCGAAATCTGGTTCGAAAGCGAAGCGGCCATGCGCGCCGCCGGGCAGAACCCCGGCGCCGCCGCTGCGGCTGTCGAACTCCTTGAAGACGAACGCAAATTTATCGATCTTGCGAATTCCCCCCTCTGGTTCAACCGGGTGCACACCATCGTCGGATGAGGCGTTTCGGCCCCATGGCCGGGACCTGCAAACCTGCTATGTAGACGCCAGATGACGCGCGCCACCGAAACCCCGCCCACTTTCCTGAACACCGGCCGCCCGGCCGTCGCCCGCCGCCCCGGCAAGTGGCGGATTGCCGACATTATCGATGGCCGCGCCCTCCGGGTGAAGCTCACCGCCGCGGCGCTGGACAATATCAACAATCCCTCCGCCGCCCGCAAACAGGCGCTGAACCTCCTGCACGGCGCCATGTTCCGAGGCCGCCTGATCGCGCAGGAACGCCTCCAGCAGGGCGCTGACGGTCTCGACACCGCCCGCCTCCTCGCCGCCGTGCAGGACGAGGTGATCCACGCCCTCTACGATTTCACCGTCACCCACGTTCACCGCGCCTCCAACCCCACCGAGGCCGAGCGCATCGCCGTCATGGCCACCGGCGGCTATGGCCGCAGCGTCATGGCGCCGTCCTCCGATACAGACCTTCTCTTCCTGCGCGCCTACAAGGCCAGTCCGCATACAGAGAGTGTCGTCGAATACATGCTCTACGCCCTCTGGGACATGGGCCTGAAAGTCGGCAACGCTTTCCGCGCGCCGATCGATTGCGTCAAGCTCGCCCTCGAAGACGTCACCATCAAGACAAGTCTGCTCGATGCCCGCTTCATCTGCGGCGACGAAACCCTCGCCAACGACATGATGGCGCTCTACCAGCGCGACGCTGTCAAAGGCCGCGACGCGCAGTTCATTGCCGACAAGCTCGCCGAACGCGACGCGCGCCACTCGCGCACCGGCGATGCGCGCTATGTCGTCGAGCCGAACCTGAAAGAAGGCAAGGGGGGCTTGCGCGACCTGCAGACGCTCTACTGGATCGTCAAGCACATGTATGGCGGCAACATACTCGAAGAAGTGATGCGCGCTGGTCCGTTCACGGATCATGAGGTCGCCGTCTTCATCCGCGCCGGCCGGTTCCTCTGGACCGTGCGCTGCCACATGCATTTCGTCACCGGCCGCGCAGAGGACCGGCTCAGCTTTGACCTGCAGCCCGAAATTGCCGCCCGCATGGGCTACCGCGACCGCGAAGGCCAGCAGGGCGTCGAGCGGTTCATGAAGCGCTACTTCCTCGTCGCGAAAGATGTCGGCGGGCTGACACGCATCCTCGCCGCCAAGCTCGAAGCCGACCACAAGAAAAAGCCGGAGGGCCTGCGCCGCTTCCTGCCCACGCGTGCCCCGCAGGCGATGCCCGAAGCCGGTTTCCAGATCGAGGCCGGCCGCGTCAGCATCACCGAGGAAGATGTGATGGAGCGCGATCCGCTCAACATGATCCGACTTTTCACCATCGCTCGTCGCGAGCAGAAAGACATCCACCCCGCCGCGCTCACCGCGCTCACCCGCAGTCTGCGCGGCCTCGGAGAGACCGTGCGCGAAAAACCCGAGGCGCGAAAGCTGATCCTCGACTCCATTCTCGGCGGCAATGATCCCGGCCCCACGCTGCGCCGCATGAACGATGCCGGCGTGCTCGGCAAGGCGATCCCGGAATTCGGCTCCATCGTCGCGCAAACGCAGTTCAACATGTATCATCATTACACGGTCGATGAGCACACGCTGCGCGCCGTGGAGACGATCTCCGACATCGAGCATGGCCGTGGCAACATCGCCCCGCTCGCCACCGAACTCTTCGGCCAGATTGAAAATCGCCGCGCGCTCTATCTTGCCATGCTTCTGCACGACACCGGCAAGGGGAAGGGCGACCAGCAGGAAGCCGGCATGCTCACCTCGCGCCGCGCCTGCGAACGCCTCGGCCTGCCGGATGAGGAAACCGATCTCGTCGCCTGGCTCGTCGGCCACCATCTGGAAATGAGCGAAACCGCGCAGAAGCGCGACATCTCCGATCCGCGCACCGTGGCAAAGTTCGCCCGCCTCTGCGGCTCGCTCGAACGCTTGCGCCTGCTCTACATCCTCACCGTCGCCGATATCAAAGCCGTCGGCCCCGCCGTCTGGAACGCATGGAAAGGCCAGCTCCTCGCTGACCTCTACCACAACACCGCTGCCGCCCTGCGCGGCGGGCGCACGGACGAGGCCGAAGTGTTGATGGAGCTCGAACGCCGCGCCGAAAAACGCCGCGCGTCGATCATCGACAAGCTCGGCGCCCTCCCGCCGCTGCTGCTCGAACTCGAAACTGCCTACTGGACAGGCTTCGACGAGAACGACATCGCCTGGCATGCAGGTGCGCTGGCAAAAAGCGGCGAGATTGTCACGACACGGATGGCGCCTGAAGGCGGCGCCGTCGCGCTGCTCGTCTCCGGCAAGGACCGCACCGGCCTCTTCGCAGACCTCGCCGGCACGCTCGCCCTGCTCGGCGCCAACATCGTCGCGGCGCAGGTCTTCACCTCGCGCGGCGGGCGCATCGTCGACGTCTTCATGCTGCAGGACATCCGAGGCCTGCCGTTCGGCGCGGACGATCCGGCCCGCCTTGCCGGTCTGGAGAAAGCCATCCTCGCCGCGCTTGCCGGCAATCCGCCCAAGGGCGGCGTCAAGGGCCGCACCGGCCGACGCGAGGCTGCTTTCCTCGTCCAGCCCTCAGTGCAGATCCACGACGACATGTCCGCTGAATACACTGTCATCGACATTGCAGGGCGCGACCGCCCCGGCCTCCTGCACGAAGTGGCGGAAGTTCTCGCAGAGCAGAGACTGTCGATCCACTCCGCCCATATCGCTTCCTATGGCGAGCGGGTGTTCGATGCCTTCTATGTGCAGCTAGAAAATGCCTCGGCCCGCCTTTCAAAGGCCCGGAAGGAGACCCTGAAAGAGCGCCTTCTCGCGGTCCTCTCGCGCGAGGAGCCGGACGGTCCGCACACGCCTGCCCGGAAACTCCGGCGCTCGCGGGCCGTGGACAGCTTCTGAGAATTCGGGAAAGCGTTGGCCTATGAGCCTTGTGCGCAATACGGCCGTCCAGGCCTCGCTGACCTTCGCAAGCCGCATTCTCGGCTTTGCGCGCGACATCATCCTTGCCGCCAAGATCGGGGCAGGGCCGGTCGGCGATGCATGGGCCACCGCCCAGCAATTCCCGAACCTCTTCCGTCGCATCTTCGCCGAAGGCGCGTTCGCTTCCGCCTTCGTGCCCACCTATGCGCGCACGCTGGAGGCTGAGGGCGCCGAAGCCGCCAGGGCCGTGGCAGAAGACGCAATGCGCGTCCTCTTCGCCATCACTGCCGCGCTCACCATCCTTGCCCAGCTCTTCATGCCCTGGGTCCTACTTGTCATTCATGGGGGGCAGGCGAACGACACGGAGAACTACAATCTGGCCGTGCTGCTCACCCGCATCACCATGCCCTACCTCACCTTCATGGCGATTGCGGCGCTGCTCTCTGGCGTGCTCAACTCGCTCGAACGGTTCATCCTCTCCGCCGGCGCTCCGACGCTGCTGAACCTCTGCCTCATTCCCGCAGGCCTCCTCGGCACCACGCCGCAAGTCACGACGCTCTACGCCGCCATCGCCTTCTTCATCTCCGGCCTCCTGCAGGTCGGCGCGCTCTGGTGGGGCACCTCGCGCCAGAAGGTGAAGCTCAGCCTGATCGGCATGCCGCGCCTGACGCCCGCCGTGAAGAAAGTGCTGATGCTCGCCGTGCCCGGCACGATCGCGGCCTCCGGCACGCAGATCAACATCATCGTCAGCCAGTCGCTCGCCAGTTTCGAAGTCGGCGCCAAGAGCTGGCTCTACGCCGCGGATCGCCTCTACCAGCTGCCTCTCGGCCTCGTCGGTGTTGCCGTCGGTATCGCCATCCTGCCGCGCCTCAGCCGCGCCGCGCGGGCAGGGGACGCAGAGACAGGCACGCGCACCATGGATGACGGCCTCGGTCTCGCCATGGCGCTCACCTTTCCGGCCGCTGCCGGTCTGATGATCGCGCCGGTTTTTCTCATCGATGCCTTCTTCGTGCGCGGCGCCTTCCTACCGTCCGATGCAGCGGCCGCCGGCGCAGCGCTCTTCCACTTCGCCTGGGGCGTGCCCGCCTTCGTGCTGATCAAGGTGCTCGCTCCGCCGTACTTCGCTCGCGAGGACACGAAAACGCCAATGCGCTTTGCCCTCGTCTCGGTTGTCCTCAACACGGTGCTCGGCGCTGGCCTTTTCTTCTGGATGAAGCAGCACGGCGGGCAGGGTTTCACCGGCCTCGCCATCGCCACCAGCGCTGCAGCCTGGGCGAACGCCCTGATGCTCTGGGTCACGCTCGGCCGGCGCGGCTGGTACCGGCCCGGGCCCACCCTCGTGCCTGGCCTCCTGCGCGCCTTCGCGGCCACGCTCATCCTCTCCGCCGTCGTCGCCCTGATGCTCTGGCAGCTGCCCGCCATCCAGGCCTGGCTCTACGGTTCCAAGGCCCTCGCCGCCGCCGCGATGGTGTTTGCCGCCGCCATAACCTACGCCGTCGCCGCCCTCCTCACGGGGGCGGTCCGCATCAGTGACATCCGTCAGGCTTTGCGCCGCTGATCAAACGCGCTAAACGCCCCGCACCATGACTCAGGAAACTCCAGCCTATTCAGGCCCTCAGCGCGTCTTCTCCGGTGTCCAGCCGACGGGAAACCTGCACCTCGGCAACTATCTCGGCGCGCTCAAGAAGTTCGCTGACCTTCAGGCCGAAGGCCATGACTGCATCTATTGCGTGGTCGACCTGCACGCCATCACCCTGCCGGTGGAGAAGGGCGCCCTGATCTCGCAGACCCGCCAGATCGCCGCCGCCTTCATGGCCGCCGGCGTTGATCCGGGAAAGTCGATCATCTTTCCGCAATCGGCCGTCCTCGCGCATGCCGAACTCGCCTGGATCTTCAACTGCGTCGCCCGCATGGGCTGGGTCGAGCGCATGACCCAGTTCAAGGACAAGGCCGGCAAGGATGCCGAGCGCGCCTCCGTGGGGCTCTTCACCTATCCGGTCCTGCAGGCCGCCGACATCCTCGCCTACAAGGCGACTCATGTGCCTGTCGGCGAAGACCAGAAACAGCACCTCGAACTCAGCCGCGACATCGCCGAACGCTTCAACCGCGAATACGGCGTACCCGGATTTTTTCCGCAGCCTGAGCCGATGATCAAAGGCCCCGGCGCCCGCATCATGTCGCTGAAGGATGGCACCAAGAAAATGTCGAAGTCTGACCCGTCAGACCTCAGCCGCATCAACCTCATCGACGATGCCGACGCGATCTCGAAAAAGATCCGCAAGGCCACCACCGATGCCGGCACCATTCCGGAAACAGCCGAGGAACTGAAAAGCCGCCCCGAAGTCGAAAACCTCGTCGGCATCTACTCCGCCCTGTCCGGCCGCACGGTCGAGAGCGTCCTCACCGAGTTTGCGGGCCAGGGCTTCGGCGCCTTCAAACCCGCGCTCGCAGATGTCACCGTCGCTCACATGGCGCCGATCTCTGCCCGCTACCGGGACTATCTCGCCGATCCCGGCGGCATCGACCGCGTCCTCGCTGACGGCGCCGCCCGCGCCCGCGCCGTGGCCGACCCGATCATGGACGAGGTCCGAAAAATCGTCGGTTTCTGGCGCCCCTAGGCGCATACGCCGCAAGCTTTTCCCTTGTCCAACCGGGCGACGCTCCCCATGATTCCGGGGTCGCGCCAAGGGAGACAAGCCAATGCGAATTCTGCCGACCCTCATCCTGCCCGCCATCCTGCTGCTTGCGGCCTGTGGCGGCGCTGAAACCGCTGCACCCGCGGGCGGATCGATCGCAGATGTCCGCGATGCCTACATTGTTCAGCCCCCGGAAGGTCGCGATATCACCGGCGGCGGCATGCACGTCACCGTCCAGGGCGCCTCGCTGACCCTCATCGGCGCCACGACAGAGATCGCCGACCATGTCGAGCTGCACACCATGTCGATGGATGACGGTGTCATGCAGATGCGCAAAGTCGAGGGGTTCCCGGTCTCTGCCGATGCCCCGCTCAGCCTCGAGCGCGGCGGCAATCACCTGATGTTCTACGGCCTGCAGCCGCTCGAAATCGGCGACGAAATCGACATTGTGCTGACTTTTGTCGATGAAGACGGGGCAGAGCAGCATGTCGTCACCAAGGCTGAGGTCGTCCCGATTGGTGGTTAATGCCAATTCACAGGGCAATCGGCCCGGTTTTCCGAAATTTCATGCAGTCCTGCCCTGTTAATGACACGCTGATGGCCGCATAGTTGCAACAGATGACGACGACTCGGCCCTCGGCACAGGACAGGCGCAAACCCATGCCCTCACGCGCATCTGCCGCGAAGCTCCCGAAGGCGTATGAGGAAGACCACCGCGCCAAGGCGCGCCCGGTCCCGGTCGAGGAACATTTCATCAATCTGGAAGGGGCCCAGCCCAGCCCGATCATGCTGGGTTTCCAGAAGTTCTGGCGCCGCCTGATGGGGCTCGTGAAGCTGTCCCTGGTCCTCGCCGTGCTGGGTGCCTATCCGGCTGCTGCCATCTTCTCCAGCAAGATCAACGACCATCCGGTCGCTTTCCCGCAGAATGAAAGCTGGTCGGTTGCCGGTGTCGGTGTTGCCATTCACAAGATCGCGCGCGAGCTGGAAGGCGCAGGCTGGGCCGCAGACCGTCCGGACTGGCACCCGCAATCGCGTCTCACGGCGCTGCCCGCCTGGCAGGAAGCAACCGCGTCTGCCCTGTCCGAACACGTCGCCCTCCTCGCCGGCATCGCGTCCGCCACCAACCAGCCCGACGGCGACCTTGCCGCCGCAGCCCGCCTGCTGATGGCAGTGGAGGGCGAAGACATGCGCCCCCGCCTTACGGCTGCGGCCGAAGCACTGAACCGATTTGATACACGTGCCTCGCGCGGCCTCGCCCTGCGCCCGTCGCCGGAAGAAATCCTGCCGCGCGAAATGGCCCTGTTCGCTGAATGGGCAGGGGAGGGCCGCGCCGCCCTGTCCGACCGTATCAACGCCGAACAATCCGCCTGGCCTGCCAGCAAGGAAGACATCACCGCCTTCTACACCGCCAAGGCCCACGCCCATCTGGCCCACGAGCTGATCCTCGCCGCCAAGGCCCGCGCCTACGGCATCACGGGCGATGCGGAACTCGCCGTCGCGCTGGCCCGCGCCGAAGCCGCCTGGGGCCGCGCCGCGGAGCTGAAGCCCTTCTTCGTGTCAAACCTTTCCGGCTCCGGCGCCGTGCTGCCTAACCACCTCGCCAGCATGGCCTATTACCTCGTCGAAGCCGAGGACGCCTCCGCCTTCCTGGCCGCCAAACTGGCGCCGCCCGTAGTTGAAGACGCCTCTGTCGGCGATGTTGCGCAGACCGGCGAAGAACCGCAACTCCCTTGAACTGGCCCGCAGGGCAGGCCATGTCTCCCGCTGAGACAATGAGGCGGCCATGTTCATCCAGACCGAAGCGACCCCGAACCCCGATACGGTGAAATTCCTGCCGGGCATCCCCGTCGCCGGCGCCCTCGGCCCGTTCGACTACCCGGATGCTGCCAGCGCCCGCTCCAGCCTTCTCGCCCGCGCCTTGTTCCAGGTGGACGGGGTCGACCGCGTCTTCCTCGGCTCGGATTTCGTCTCCATCAGCAAGGAGACCGGGCGCGACTGGAAACACGTGAAGCCGATGGTGCTCGCCGCGATCATGGACCATTTCATGGCCGGCCTGCCGGTCGTCGATGAGGATGCCGCCAGCGGTGAAGCTGACGACATCACCTATGAGGGCGCCGCCGCAGAGATCGTCGAGGAAATCCGTGAACTGATCGAAACTCGCGTGCGCCCCGCCGTCGCACAGGATGGCGGCGACATCACTTTCCGCCGCTTTGACCCAGACACCGGCATCGTCCACCTCACCATGCGCGGCGCCTGCGCCGGCTGCCCGTCCTCCACCATGACCCTGAAACAGGGCATCGAGAACATGCTGCGCACCTATGTGCCGGAAGTCACGGCAGTCGAAGCCGAACTCTGAGCGCGCCCGTTTCCTCCCATCCCAATTCGTCCGTCTCCTGGCAAAAGGACCCTGACATGGCCCATCCCGTAAACGACCATGCCCTCGACATCATCTTCCGCGATGCCCGCTCCCAGAACGGCTATCTCGACAAGGACGTCCCCGAAGTCCTGATCCGCGCGGTCTATGACCTCGCCAAGATGGGCCCCACCAGCGCCAACTGCTCGCCGGAGCGTTTCGTGTTCATCCACACGCCGGAAGCCAAGGCGCGCCTCCTGCCGCTGATGAGCGAAGGCAACCGCGAGAAAACCGCCTCCGCCCCATGGGTCGTCATCATGGCGCACGATTTCGCCTTCCAGGAAAAGATCCCGAAGCTCTTCCCGCACAATCCCGGTGCGAAAGACTGGTTCAACAGGAACCGCGACGAAACCGCCATCCGCAACGGCACGCTGCAATCCGCCTACCTGATGATCGCTGCCCGCGCCATCGGCCTCGACTGCGGCCCGATGAGCGGCTTCGACATGGCCGGCGTCAACCGCGAATTCTTCGAAAGCGATCCCGGCGAAATGCAGCACTGGCGTGCAAACTTCATCTGCACGCTCGGCTTTGGCGACAAGTCGAAAGTCTTCCCCCGCCTGCCGCGCCTGGAGTTCGAAGAAGCCTGCCGGATCTATTGATCGCTCGCGGATGATCGTCCTTGGGCTGAACACCGCTTTCTCCTCGATGGAGGCCGCCCTCGTCCGCGATGGCGACGTCCTTGCGGATGCGCGCGAGCACCTGCCGCGCGGCCAGGAACGCCGCCTGCCGGGTCTCGTCGCGGAGTTGTGTGCGAGCGCAGGCATGACGCTCTCTGACTTGGACCGTATCGGCGTCGTCACCGGCCCCGGCAGCTTCACCGGCCTGCGCATCGGCGTCGCCTATGCCCGCGGCCTCGCCCTCGTGACGAACGCTGCCGCAATCGGCATCACCAGCCTCGAAGCCGCCGTCCCACAAGGCATGGAGGGCACCGTCCTCGCCTGCCTCGCGGCCCAGCGCCGCCCGCCCGACCAGACCTGGTGGGTGCAGGGCATCGCAGAAGGGCAGGGCATCGCCGATGTTCGCGAAGTTCCGTATGCGGACCTTTCCGCCATGCTCGCGGGCTTCCACGCCCCCATCTTCATGGACGGCGCCGAAGCGCTGGGCGATCTCGCCTCCAAACTCGACCTGCGCCCCCTGCATCCCAGCGCCATCACCGCCGCCCTCAAGGCCAGCGTCTTCGACCCCGCCGCCCATCCTCCCACCCCCGTCTACGCCCGCGCCCCGGACGCGGCCTTGCCGGCGGCGAAAGACTAGCGGCTCCGCGCCAGCCAGGGCTCGATATCCTCCTCCTGCGCAATCAGCGCGAGGCCATGCGCAATCGACACGAACTGGTCGCCAGTCTCGATCTTCTCCGTTCCGAAGCGCGCCTCGAAACTCTCCCGCAGCGCCGGCACATAGGACGATCCGCCCGTCAGGAACACGCGGTCAATCTTCGCCTCGCTGAGGCTCGCCCGGCTCAATGCTTCGTTCACGGAGGATTGGATCGCGCACACATCCGCCCCGATCCATCCGTCGAAATCCGCGCGCGTAATCTCCCGGTCAAGCCGAAGGCTCCCCGCCTCCAGCTTGAACCGTGCAGTGGCCTCCCGCGACAGCCGCATCTTCACCTGCGCCACCGCGCGGTAGAGCAGATAGCTCGCATCCGCATCGAGGAACGCAATGAATGCCCGGATCAGCTCCGGCTGGTCGGAAACATGCAACAGTTTCTGCAGGTCCGCATAGTCCTTCGTGTAGCGCATGATCGACAACTGGTTCCATTGCGCAAACCGGCTGTACAAGGACGATTGCACGGGCAACGTCTTGTCACCGCTTCGGAAGGTCGAATCCTTTCCGAACAGCGGCGCCACCACATGCTCGATCAGGCGCTGGTCAAACGCATCCCCCGCAATCCCGATGCCGGAATGCGACAGCGCCTCGGCGCGCAGTTTCCCGCCCCGCGGATCAAACCGGATGATCGAGAAGTCGCTCGTGCCGCCGCCAAAATCCGCCACCATGATCGTCGCCGGCTCGCGCAGGCGCTGCGCATAGAAATACGCCGCCGCCACCGGCTCGTACACATGATGCACCGTCTCGAAGCCCAGCCGTTTCAGCGCCGTCTCATACCGCGTCTGCGCCAGCGCCTCATCCGCCTGCACCCCGGCAAACTGCACCGGCCGCCCCATCACCACCTGCGCCGGCCATTGCGCGCCGGAACGTTCCGACAGCCGCCGCAGATAGGCCGAGAGCAGGTCCTCGAAATACCAGGCCTTGTTGTGGATCGTCGTCGAGGAAAACAGCGGGCTCGCCGCAAAGGTCTTGAACGACTGGATGAACCGGCAATCCCCGCCCAGCTCCAGGAACTGGTCGATCGCCCAGGGGCCGATCTCCATCCGCCGCGGCGCCCCGGCCTCGTCCTCGTCGCGCCAGAAACACAGCACGGAGCGGCAGGCGGCAAAGGTCTCGCCGTCATGGCTGAACATCATCGCCTCCGTCGTGCCGTCCGGCCGCGCCAGCGAGGCGACGCTGTTAGTCGTGCCAAAGTCGAGGCCGAGCGTGGAAATCGCCTGGGTCATGTTGGGGTCTTGTGCCGGAGGGAAGGGCAGGCGAACTAGCAGAAGGGCAGGCAGCGGATCAACCCCGCCGGCCTGCCAATTGTCCGACAACCTTTTACGAACCCCGCTTCATGCTGCCAGCGCCCCTCCGCCTCCTGACGATTGCCGACGCCGATGCCGCTGCGCAGCTCCACGCCGCCGGCTTTGCGGACGCGTGGAGCCCCGCCTCCATCGCCGCGCTCATCGCTTCGCAAACCGTCCTCGCACTCGGTGTGGAGGAGGCCGGCGCGCTCATCGCCTTCGCGCTGTTCCAGTCCGCCGCCGGTGACAGCGAACTCCTCACCATCGCCACCGCCCCCGCCCATCGCAGCGCCGGCCACGCCTGCCACCTGATCGAAGCGGCCCTCCCGCTGCTCGCCGCCGCCGGCACCACGCGCCTCCTCCTCGAAGTCGCCGAAGACAGCCCCCCCCCCCGCCCCCCCTACCCCCCCCCCCCCC
>DNFL01000248.1:0-304 GCA_003486945.1 Hyphomonas sp.
GCAACTCGCCGCGCTTCTCCAACTGGTAGAGGCGGTTCACGCCCGTGGTCGTCTCTTCCGAAACGCCGCGCACGCCGGCCTTGGTCTTCTTGAACCAGCCGGGCGAGGCTTTCATGCGCTTCTTGATCTGCGCAAAGAAGTATTTCTCTTCTTCCGAGCCCGGTTTGTCGAGGATCGAAGGGTTCGCTTCGGCCTTCTCGCCGACGATAAGGTACATCGTGGCATCGCCGCCATCATCAAGGATCAGGTTCGGGCCATTACCGTCCGGCCACTGGAACATGCGGTCGGTATAGTCCCAGTATTC
>DNFL01000248.1:616-14258 GCA_003486945.1 Hyphomonas sp.
TGCGTCGAGTAGATGTTGCACGACACCCAGCGAACCTTCGCGCCGAGGGCTTCAAGCGTCTGGATCAGCACGGCAGTCTGGATGGTCATGTGCAAGGAGCCGCAGATACGCGCGCCTTTCAGCGGCTGCGTGGGGCCAAACTCGGCACGCGCGGCCATCAGGCCCGGCATCTCCGTCTCGGCGATCGCGATTTCCTTGCGGCCGAATTCGGCGAGCGAAATGTCCTTGACGTAATAGTCCTGAACCTTGTCCTGAACGGCCATATCAACGATCCTTTATATGTTGCGGGCCGGTTACCACGCCTGCCCGCGCATGGCAACGCGGCGGCGCCAGAATTGCCGCCCCCGGCGCAGTATCCGCTGGTTGCGAGCAAGGCCGGGCATGATAAGCAGGCGCGGCGGCGAGGCCTGCCGGTTTGGAGCGCGACATGAACTATCTCGTGACCGGCGGTGCAGGCTTCATCGGCTCGGCCCTCTGCCATGAGTTGATGGCTCAGCCCGGCACACGGGTCACCGTGCTGGACAAGCTTACCTATGCCGCCAATCCGGCCTCGCTGGCCTCGCTCAAGGCCCATCCCGGCTTCCGGCTGGTCGAGGCGGACATCTCGGACCGGGCCGCAGTCGAGCGTGCACTCTGGGAGGCGTCGCCGGACGCGGTCTTCCACCTCGCCGCCGAAACCCATGTCGACCGATCCATCGATTCTGCCGCGCCCTTCATCCAGACGAACGTCGTCGGCACGATGGTGATGCTGGAGGCGGCGCGTTCCTGGTGGAGCGCGCTGGAGGGCGAGGCAAAGGCCCGCTTCCGCTTCGTGCATGTCTCCACCGATGAAGTCTTTGGCTCGCTCGGGCTGGAGGGCAGGTTCAGCGAGACAACCGCCTATGATCCGTCCTCGCCCTATTCGGCCAGCAAGGCTGGCTCTGACCATCTCGTCCGCGCCTGGCACCGCACCTATGGCCTGCCTGTCGTCATCTCCAACTGCTCCAACAATTATGGCCCGCGCCAGTTCCCGGAAAAACTTATCCCGCTCTCGGTGCTGAACGCCCTTCACGGCAAGCCGATCAGCCTCTATGGCGACGGCCTGCACGTGCGCGACTGGCTGTACGTGCACGACCATGCCCGCGCGCTGATCACCATGGCAGACGCCGCGCCCGCCGGCGAGACTTATACCGTCGGCGGCGGCGAGGAACGCACGAACCGTGATATCGTGGACTCCATCTGCCGCCAGCTGGATGAACGCTTCCCGAAAGCGGCGCCGCATGCCCGCCTTGTGCGCTTCGTGAAGGACCGGCCGGGACACGATTTCCGCTATGCCATCGACAGCAGCAAGATCAGGTGCGAACTCGGCTGGGCGCCGTCCGTCAATTTCGAAACGGGCATGGCCGAAACCGTGGACTGGTATCTGGCGAATGAAAGCTGGTGGCGTCCGCTGCGCGAGAAGGTATATGCGGGCGAGCGGATCGGCGAAGGCGCTTCGCACTAACTTATACATGACGGGGCTCCCATGAAGGGCATCATCCTCGCAGGTGGACGCGGCAGCCGGCTTGAGCCGGTAACGCGCGGCGTGTCGAAACAGCTGCTGCCGATCTACGACAAGCCTCTGATCTTCTATCCGCTTTCCGTGCTGATGCTGGCGGGCATTCGCGAGATTCTAGTGATCGTCACGCCGGAATCGCTGGACCAGTTCAAGGGGCTGCTGGGCAACGGGCGCCAGTGGGGCATCGAGATATCCTACGCCGTGCAGGATGAGCCGCGCGGGCTGGCGGATGCCTTCATTCTGGGGGCGGATTTTCTGAATGGCTCGCCGGCTGCGCTCGCCCTCGGCGACAATATCTTCTATGGCGCGGGCCTCTCGGGCCTCGTGATGGACGCAACCAAGGTGAAAACGGGCGCGAGCGTGTTTGCCTATGCCGTGCGCGACCCCGAGCGCTTCGGTGTGGTGGAGCTGGACGCAAGCGGCAAGGCCATCTCCATCGAGGAGAAGCCTAAGCACCCGCGGAGCAACTGGGCGGTCACCGGCCTCTATTTCTATGACGCGCAGGTGGTGGACATTGCCCGCGCCGTGAAACCGTCCGAACGCGGCGAGATCGAGATTACCGACATCAACGCCGCCTATATGGCGAAAGGCCAGCTGAACGCCGTCTGCCTGCCGCGGGGCTTTGCCTGGCTCGATGCCGGCACGTTCGACAGCCTGCTCGATGCTTCGCACTTCGTGCAGACGGTGGAGCGCCGACAAGGGTTGAAGATCGGTTGCCTCGAAGAAGTCGCCTGGCGCCGCAGCTTCATCAATGACGAAACGCTGGAACGCCTCGCCAATGGCTACTCCAACAACTACCGCGAATACCTGCTCGGCCTCCTGGAGGAGCGCCGACCCTGAGGGTTCGGCGCCGCCGGATCAGCCGTTGAAAGTGCGCACCGCGTCGACGATACGGTCCTGCGTTGCAATGTCGAGATAGGGATGCATCGGCAGCGAGATCACGCGCTCCGATTTCGCCTCGGTCACCGCCAGTTCGCCCGGCTTCGGCGCCCATTCTCGGTAGGCCTGGTTCATGTGCATCGGCACCGGATAGTAAACGGCGGTCGGGATATCCTGTGTCTTCAGGTGCGCGGCGAGACCGTCGCGGTTGTCATGCTCGATCGTGTACTGCGCCCAGGTCGAGACGAAGCCCGGCTTGACGAAGGGCACAGCGGCAACGTGCGGCTTCAGCAGCTCGTTGTAACGAGCGGCGACCTTGTTGCGAAGCACGATTTCGTCCGCATAGATCTTCAGCTTCTCGATCAGAACGGCGGCCTGGATCGTGTCGAGGCGCGAGTTCATGCCAACGCGCATGTTGAGGTACTTCGGATCGTGGTCGAAGGTCTTGCCCTTCAGATCCGAGGTGACCGCCTTGCCGTGCACACGCAGGCTGTCGATGATCTCGGCAAGCGCGGTGTCATTGGTGACAACGCCGCCGCCGTCGCCGTAGCAGCCGAGGGGCTTGGCCGGGAAGAAGCTGGTGGTGACGCAGTCAGCCCAGTCGGAAGGATGCTTGCCGTTGATCGTGGTGCCGAATCCTTGCGCGCTGTCGGCGATCAGCTTCATGCCATACTTGTCGGCAATCTCGCGCAGACGCGGATAGTTTGCAGCCTGACCGAAGAGGCAGACGCCGACGATGACGCGCGGCTTCAGCCTACCTTCCTTCAGTACACGTTCGATCTGCGCGACAAGGTGATCCGGGTTCATGTTGTAGGTGTCCGGTTCAATATCGACGAAGACCGGCGTGGCATTCACCCACGGCACAACCTCGCCGGTGGCGCAGAAGGTGAAGCTCGGGCAGAACACTGCGTCGCCGGCACCTATTTCCCAGGCCATAAGCGGCAAGGCGATCGCGTCGGTGCCGTTAGCGCATCCGAGGGCGTGCTTCGCGCCAGAAAATGCGGCAAGATCCCCCTCGAACTGTTTCACTTCCGGGCCCATGATGTAGGCGCCGCTTTCGATCACTTTCTGAACGGCTGCATTGATCTGCGGTTCAATTCGCTTTCGCTGCGCCTGAAGGTCGATGAATGCGATGGCCATATTCCTGGGTCCTCTTGGTCGGGTTGGCGACGGGTCAGTAGACCAGCCCGAAAGGGCCAGCAACTCACGCGTCGTTACAAATGGTTGCACAATTCGAGGAAGCGGGCAGCTGCCGCGCGACTTGTGATTGGCTGGGCGGCGGTGTTGCGGCCTGATCCTCGGTAGAGGCTCCTGAGCACGTTCTCAGCAGGCTCCGCCGGCACCCGTGGATCGGCGCGCCAGGGGCCGTTGCCGCAAGCGACCAAAGGGCGGTCGAAAGCGAGATAATCGGCAATCTTGCTTGGCGGCACATGCATCTTGGCAGAGGCAACGAAGGCGAGCGCGTCGGCGCCCGCCATCATGGCGCGGGCGTCCTCATACGAAACAGGGCCGAATTGGCGGATGGCATAGGCAGCGGAGCTTGCTGCGATACGTCCCTGCTCGGCATCGGTGAGCCGGCCGGCGAAGTTCAGAATAAGATCGCTTCGAGTGGCACACGCAGCCTCGAAGGGCGCGAGCAACTCTTCAATAAGCGCATCGGGATCGGAGAAGGCGATGGATCCCGCGTGGAGGATGTTCAGGCCGTTGCCTTCATAACTGTAAGGTTGGACCGGATCGTCGCTGGTGAAATGTTCGAGCACCTGCGGATTGCGCGCCCCGAGGCGGCCGGCTTCAGCGGCGACTACGGGATCGACGGCGAGGACAAGGTCGGCCTTAGGCAAAAGGCGGCGCGCGACAAGGCGTTCACCAATCTGGCGGTGAATGCGGCGGCGTTCATCTCGGTGAGGTGCTTCCAGCCAGAGATCACGGAAGTCGGCAGCCCAGCGGGCGCCAAGCGCGCAGGCGAGGCGTTCACCGGCGACGTGGATGGATTCCGGCGGGCTGGTGGAGAGGACCCAGTCGGGCGTCCAGCCGTCGGCGATGCCTGCATCCGCTGCGCGCTGGCACCAGAGGATATCCGGGTCCGGCCAGAGGAAGAGATCGCGGGCGATACCGCGAAAGGAGGGGCGTGCGGGGCCTGCATAACCGGAGGGGTCGCGGTTCGGATGCGGCACAGCAAGGCCACGCTCGCCTTCGGGCAGCGACGGCGCGATCACGCGCACTTCGACGCCGAGGGAACGCAACGCGTTGGCGAGCAGATAGGGGCGGCGAATGCCTCCGGAAACGGCGGGCGGGTAGTGCCGCGTGAGGAGCAGCAGCCGCTTCACGCTATCCTCAGGCCTTCACGACCTTGGCCTTCAGGTTATCCGGGATGCGCGCGGTGGCGTTGCGCGTATCGATGACCAGCCTCGAGTTGCGCACGAGCGCTTCATAGTCCACCGCGTCATGGTCGGTGGAGATCAGCACGCAGTCATAGTCTTTCAGCGCTTTTTCCGTCAACGGCACGGATTCCATGCCGGCAAATTCCGGATGGTCGCGCGTTACCGGAACCTTCGCGATATGCGGATCGTGAAAATCGACTGTCGCCTTCCGTTCACGGAGCATATGGATCAGGTGTAGCGACGGGCTCTCGCGCATGTCGTCTACGTTTTTTTTGTAGGCGAGGCCGACGACGAGGATGCGGCTTCCGGCGACGGACTTCTGCAGATGGCTGCTCATCGCTTCTGAAAGGTGTTCGATCACCTGCTTCGGCAATTGCGTGACGACATCCCCGGCAAGCTCGATGAAGCGCGTGGTCTCACCATGTGCGCGGGCTTTCCAGGTGAGATAGAACGGGTCGATCGGGATGCAGTGACCACCGAGGCCGGGCCCCGGATAGAAGGCCATGAAACCGAAAGGCTTCGTCTTCGCCGCATCGATGACTTCCCAGACATCGATGCCCATGCCTTGGTAGACAGCTTTCAGCTCGTTCACGAGCGCGATGTTGATCAGGCGGAAGATATTCTCTGTCAGCTTCACCGCTTCAGCGGTTTTCATATCGGAAACCGGCACGACCTTGGTGATCGCTTCGTAGACGGCAACTGCCATGTCCCGTTCGAGCGCCGTATTCGCGCCGACAACTTTCGGGATCGAGGAGGTCGAAAAGTCGATATTGCCCGGATCTTCACGCTCGGGCGAATAGGCGATGGCGAAGTCCACGCCGGATCTGAGGCCGGTTTTCTCGAGGATGACCTTCACGATCTCGTCGCTGGTGCCCGGGTAGGTTGTCGATTCCAGGATCACCAACTGGCCGGGTCGGAGGTGGCGCGCGATCATTTCTGTCGTGTCGCGGACATAGGATATGTCTGGCTCCCGGTGCGCGTTCAGCGGCGTCGGCACGCACATCAGAAGCGCATCGCCGGCGTGCAGGCGCGCTTCGTTGCTGGTCACTTCCAGGCGGCCGGTGGAATTCATGGCCGCGATCCGGTCATCCGGGATATGTTGGATGTATGTCTTGCCCGCCTTCAGAAGGTCGACCTTCCGCTGATCGGTATCGAAACCGAGCACGCGAAAGCCCGCATGCAGGAAGGCTTCCGCAAGCGGAAGGCCGACATAGCCGAGGCCCATGATGCCGATCGTGAGGTCACGGACATTCGCGCGCCGGACGTATTCGGCCGACATGGCCTCGGAAGTATGGTGCTTGGTCAACATGTCGGCACGCTTTGGCTATGAAGTAGGGCAGGAATGGGGCAGCGTCAGGTCTTGATCACTTCTAAGCGGCCCTCGGCGCGAAGGAGAGTTTCAACAACGCGCATGGCTTCCTGGCCATCCGTGCGAGGTTTCGTCCTGCCAGCACAGCAATCGAGGAAGTGACGACATTCCTGTTTCAGGGGCTCGTCCGCCGGAAAGGCGATCGTTTCGGGTTCCGATTTGACCGCTTCGGGCACCTTCCCCTTCCAAACGACGGAGTGGCGATAGAGCTTGAGCTTGTCTTCAGTATTTGGCGCAGAATCTTCGAAAACCAGCATGCCAGCTTCGCCAACAACAACTAGGCGATGCTCCTTGAACGGGTGTAGCCAGGCTGCGAAAACATGAGCCCGGCGACCGCCAGAGAAGGTCATGTCGACGCGGAACTCGTCTTCAAGGCCCGGTGTAATCCAACTGCTTCCGCCGCCGGATACCTTTTCAGGCCGGTCCCCCATGATCGTCAGCAGCATAGACAAGTCGTGCGGGGCAAAGCTCCAAAGCGCGTTCTCCTCGATGCGCAGTTTCCCGAGGCTGAGACGGTTCGAGTAAGCATACCGGACGCCTCCAATGGCGCCTTCCCGCACCAGTTCCATCAGGCGGATGAATGCGGGATGGTACTGCAGCAGATGGCCGACCATCAGAGCTTTGCCGGCGCGGGCAGCGGCGTCGCACATTGCGCGGCTGTCATCCAGCGTCAGGGCGAGCGGCTTCTCGACAAACACGTGCTTGCCGGCGGCAAAGGCCTTCATCGCCAGTTCGGCGTGCAATTCAGCAGGCGCAGCAATCGCGACGCCGTGAATTGATGGATCCCGCAGCACCTCTTCCAGAGAACGAGCCGCAGCACGGTTCGCCTCAGCTTCGCGCCGTGCGGTTTCAGGGCTGGGGTCAACGACAGCTGCAAGGGCGCCTAGCTGTGCAAAATTGCGAGCGAGGTTTCTGCCCCAGTGTCCCACGCCTATCTGCGCAACTCTTGGGGGGAAGGAAATGTTTGTCATCAGAGGCTCGCCGGATTGCTCACTGATGCGGTGTAAAGACATATGAAGGTCGCGCGTCAAGTCAGTACACTTGCAGTTGTACATTGACCAAGTGCGCAGTCTCTCATCGCACATTCAAATAGCGTGCGCGGCTGTTGCGAGTGGCATCAATAATGGTGGCAGCAAACGCGCTAGATTAGAAGGTTATGACACCAGCTATGCCGCATTGCGGCGCGCGAAATCGACTTGGGTCAGTTTGGATTTGCCGGCGCGTGCAGGGCACGAAGATCAACAATAAGGTTAGCGTTCTGGGCTCTCCAGGCTCTTGCCTCGTCGGGTCAAGCTTTGTCACTTAATTTACGGATGTAACGAATGCCGTGTTTGGCGGTGTTGGCCAACTGATCCTTGGCAAATTGGCTCAGCCAATTCGTGGCATTGTCGGTCCATCGCTCGGGATGGCAACTCACCATAATCTTGGTCGAGGATTTGAGTCTTACAAATTCGCAAAGGTCATTAGTAGAACGCACAAGGGGAAAAACGTCAGCATTCGCGATTTCATCCCGAAGATTAGCCCCACTGACACCAAAGGTTCTTCCAGAGTCAGTAAAAAATGCATGCCCAGTGTAGTCATGGGAAAGTATGCAGTCTTTCAGGCCGTAGTCTTCGAAGCTCCAATGCTTCCAGATAGTCATATTGTTTTCTTTTGAAAGCGGGCTGCCATGCATGCAGATGGTTGAAACCGGGGCAAGGGCGCGGATTGTCGACAAGTGCTCTTCAAACAGAGCTTTGGCGCGGTGCTTGTCATAACGTGCCAAATGCCAATCCTCATAGTGATAACCAATTTCGTGTCCAAGGTCAGCGATCTGCAAAATAACCTCTGGCACAAACGATTCGGGGACACTGCGAAAATAGTAGCTCGCGCGGACTCCCTTACGAGCTTCGGCAGTGGCCATCGCAAGCGCGTTCGACGGACGACGGTCTACATCGTGGCGCAGAACAACATATTGATCCTCCAAGCTGCCAGCAAACAAATCAGAGACACTGCCAACAGTGTACCCCGAGTCCAGCGCCGCATCGACGATTGATAAGTATTTCCGAAGTGTGAAATCCATTCTTGGCTAGTACCCACTCAAGTCTGATTTGTCGATAAACCAGAAAAGCGTTCTGATCTTGCTTGAACTCGTCCAGCGTCAGGGTGCTTTCAAGTTCGAAAAATGGCTGCTAGCTTTTTTGGAGAACCTCGAGATGATCCGCAAATGTCGCCGTCTTTCCGCCAGGTAGTCTTTACTGTTTTACTCGTCCTGCAAACATTTGCCTGGAACGTGCACGCCCTTCCAAAAGATGAGACTAGGCCTGAGGCAACAAAGCTGAACGAAAATGCCGGTTCATGCTCAAATGCGCAAATAGTGCCTTTCACTTCAATTGGCAGTTTTGGACCTCTGCGCATCGATTCATCGAGAGCTTTTTGTATCGATGACGAAGATCAAACGTCGTCTTTTGGTCACGCCGTGCCCATAGCAATGCTCGAATCCGCGGATGGTCGTCGAGTTACCTTTGTCCGTGAGCCGGTGAACAGCTTTCTGAATCTGTTCACGAAGATCGGAGACGCAGATTGGCGTGAAGTGAAACTGGACTTTACTCAAAGATCCAAGCTTCACTTTGAGCATGCGTTTGTACACGATGGCCGGTTCTTTTTCTTGGCGTACAATGTTGAGCTCAGCGTACCTGCGGGGCGTAGGCTCAGTGGATTGAGAGAAGGGCTCGATCTGTTTGAGGTATTGTTTGCAGAAAATGAGACCAGCATCGCTGCATTGCCTGATGCGAGGTGGTCAGCCGGACTGGAGGCTGCGGTTTTTCACACGACCCTAAATGATCGCACCGTCGTCTGTGCCGCTCTTGATTGTCAGGAGATGCGAACTTCAGATGGTTCCATCAATCTCGAACCCATTCCCTTGATCTTGCCGGATGGTTCTTCGCACAGGATTGCAGAACTGTCTGGAAGTGACGATGCCGCATTTGTGCTTGTCCAACGAGAGCACGATGATCGATTGCATGGTTGGCCGAGAGCCGGGGATCCGACTTTTTATGTTTGTGAATTGAAACCGACCACCAACTGCGTTCCGCACCTCTCGCAGGGAACACCGTGGAATCTCGAAGTGATCGATGGAAAGGCACGCTACCAAATCGCTCGCAGTGCGGAGGAATATGCCAGCTTGCTGTCGTTCGATTTGCGCCGGCTTCGGCAAACCGGGGTTGCTACGATGATGGAGAACAATCTTGAGGGCCGTGTTGCCTGGAGCTCGGTCTACTATCTGAACGGCATGATATCGCTTGCTGCAGACGAGCCCAATCTTGGTGCGCCTTTCATGCTCATTGCTGATGACGCGCGAATTCGTCTTTCGCTTGAGCTTGGTTACTGGGGAGATGCGCTTAAGCAATCCTACCCTGGTTTCCAATCCAAGAGGTATGCAATGGATCGTGAGCCATTATTAAGCGTCCTGCATCTAGGTAGAATCGTTCGGGTTCTTGAGCGTGCAGATTCATTGCTTCAAATTGGTCCCGCGCAAGAAATGCGCGCTCGTTTGGTCGAGATCATTCGTCCTAGTGCGGAGACCCTTGAGTACATCTCCCGTCAAGACGGGGGGCGCACTGAACTGAGGATCCATAAATACTCTCCATTCTGGGCAGATGGCACGAATGTTCCTTGGAATTATCAGAGCGGCTGGATCGATGGCTTGGCAGCACTCGACGAAGAAGAAATCGGAGAAGCTTATGCGCTGATTGTCTCGGAAATGTTGTCTCAGTTCATTTCGGATGAAAAGCTGCTTTCAATGCCTGATGACTGGAATTACTCCGGAGGAGATACTTTCATTGGATGGGCTCCCAATCAGCTGATATCCAGCAATACTCCGTCTTGGAAGGGAGATCGAACCAACACTCAAACAGCCCACATATCTT
This sequence comes from Hyphomonas sp., assembly GCA_003486945.1. Classification (GTDB taxonomy): domain Bacteria; phylum Pseudomonadota; class Alphaproteobacteria; order Caulobacterales; family Hyphomonadaceae; genus Hyphomonas. The sequence goes on from DNFL01000248.1 coordinate 10,691, forward strand.
ATAGAACCATGGATGTGATGGCACTGTTGTCCGCTGACAGAGTAGGATATTCATTCCTGCCTGCTGAATTGAAGAGCCATTTGCTTACTTTAATCGATCGCGGTCGGGTCTGGCCATTTGCAATGGAAGAAGCCCGCAGGCACGATCATGTGTTAGCCTTGGAAAAGGATGGTGCACAATTGTTTGCTCGGACGGTGCACCCCTACGACTTGCAGAGTCAGGTTTGGGCTATTTCGGTTCTGATCGACGAAAACGCGTCGGCCGAGGGCAGGTAGAAAGCCATTCGCCGAAGTCTGCAGCTGAGACCTCGCATTATCGATTGAGCCTTTGCTCGGGTGGAAGCGCATGGCGCGACACAATGTGATCTACGGTAGTGTATCTGTTCCGCTAACAAGCTTGAAACCGTTTGTTTCTAGGGTGCCCGATGAACTTCTCCGCAGATCAAAATCTTTTACAGATTATCGTTAGGGGCATTTCCCAAGGCGAGTATTGTGGTTTGCCGATTCAGCTGCTTACCTTGATTACCTGACCAACAAAGCGAACCAGAGCGACATGGGAATTCCAATTTTCAAGATGGCGACCATCGGTCTGCTGCCTTCACCTCTCAAAGTCGCCTGGTATCGGGCCCGGGGAGCAAAGATAGGGAAAAGAGTGAAGATGGCTCCTTTTTCTGTCCTTTCGGCCAAACACATTGAGATCGGCGACGACTGCTCGATCGGTGTACTTTGTTTCGTTAGCGTCCACGGTCAACTAAAGCTTGGGAACCGTGTTTGTCTAAACTCTATGGTGGCAATTGACACAGGTGAACTGGAGATTGGCGACGACAGTGTGATTATGGAGCAATGCGTGGTCGGCGGCATGCTTACTCCGCGTTCTCGCCTCAAGATTGGCAAGCGCGTGAAAGTGTTTCCCTACTGCTTCTTGAATCCAACGGAGCCGATCGTAATCGGCGATGATGTTGGCGTCGGGGGGGCCACCTACATTTTCACTCATGGGACGTGGAAGAACGTGCTTGACGGCTATCCTGCGGCTTTTGGTGAGGTCACTATTGAGGACAGGGTTTGGCTGCCTTGGCGCGTTTTTATCATGCCTGGCGTCACGGTCGGCGCTGATACAATTGTGGGCGCCAATTCTACGTTGATGAAGGACGTGCCGCCTCGTTCACTTGCGCGAGGGACACCTGCAAAATCAACGGAGTATCATGCAGAGTCCCTGTCTTCGGCTCAACGACTGCATAAACTCTACGAGATACTTACAGAGTATTCAGAGTTCGCTCGTTACAAAGGCCAAAGCAGCCGAGCGGGTGAACTTTTCCCCGACAGGTTCGAGGTCGATATCGGGGGAGTCGTAGTGGTAGTTGGTATTGACAGGTCCGTCGAAGCTGGGAACGCGAAAGTATTCATCAGCGTAGAGGAACTGGATGCGACTGCTCGAGCGCAACTTGATGCGGCAGCGATAGTTTGGTTCGACGTAGGCGCCGGAGAGGCTCGGCTTTCATCCTTGCCATTGGCGCTGGCGGTTTACGAGTTTCTCGGCCGATACGGCATACGATTTCAGCGGACCTAGGTCTCGTACAGTTTGGGGATCCGGTCGATTACCCTCATCGCTTCATCGAAGTCCGAGTTTATCGTATGAAAATAGTCGCGAATTGACGCCCAGCGAGGTTCATTCTCACGCCGAACTAGAGCAAGCGCGTCTTCGCGGGTCAGCATGCCTTCGCGAACCTGATTAGATCGAAATGTGTCGTATTCGGTGAAGCCCGCGACAGTGTAGTAGATGTGATTGTAAAAAGGAGCAGTGCCGTCGCCGATACGCCAGGTGCTGTCTGAGTCTTTTGCAGTTTCCCAACCGTACTCATCAATCAGTGTGCGGTCGACTTCATCTTCGCGCCAGTCAAGATAATCGAATAAATACAGATGATCCTGATTGATCAAATAGTATGACACATATGCCCAAAGAGTGTCAGGGATAGATTTGTTCAGGTAGTGAGGATTGCTGAGGAAGCGGTGACCGTACTGCCATGCCATCGCAGCCTTTGGTCCGAACCCAAGTGAGGATGGGTTGTTTCGCATTTTCGCATCTTTTGGAGGCATGCCCAAGAAGCCAGTCTTGAAATCTGTTTTCTCGAGACGATTGGTACAGAAGACCATGGTGGAGATTCCAGTTTTCTTCATGGTTTCGTTTGCATACCAGAAGAACTGTTTGTCGCCGGCCATAAATAGCGGAATAATTCCGAGGTCAGGTTTCTTCAGCCAAGCTTCGACATTGCGACGAACATGAGCGCGCTTTGTTCTGATGTCGGCCGAAAGCCAAATATGTTCGATCCCCAGTGAGCCGCACATCCTAGCCTGGTTCCTCCGAGCAAGGTCCGTCACCATCCCCCAGTCGTATGTGTAGGCAATTGGATTCATGGCGTACTTGGTCTTCAGAAGATGGAGGCCGTAAGAGCTGTCCCTCCCGCCCGAAAAGGCCACAACACAATCTGGCGAGCCATCCTTAGATCTGATCTTCTCGAACTGAGCGCGAATGTCGTCGTCGTTTTTTGGTCTAAAGGGCTGGTGCGATCTGCAGTAATTGCAGATGCCGAGCGCGTCAAAATCTATGAACGGCATCGACTCCGGAAGCAGGCATTTGCTGCATCGGCGCATGGCGTCCCGTGCTGTGCGAATCCGCTCTGCTTTGTCTTCAACTTTCTTTTGAACAGCCAACATCGGCGCGATTTGAGGTGCCGAAATGGAAGCGCCCTCAGGGTCAAGCGAAAAATGATCGATCGAGATCGTCCTGCAATTGACTACTGCTCCGTGTCCAGCCCGAACTTGCTGAATCTTCGTTTCTTCAAACCCACTGATCGTGCCAGTCGATATGAATGCCTTGCAGATGTGCTCTTCAGAAGCAAAGAAGAACGCGTTCCTCTGATGGTTTGTCGCGAAGTAGATCGATCCTGTGTTTGTAGCCAGAAGAAGTGCATCGCTGCCCTTGTTAAAGGCGGCGATCGAGGTTTCGCCATAAATCGCCGAGAAAGCATCGATAGTCGCGCCTTCGAGGCTTTGCCCCTTTTCCTGCCCGGTTTGCAGCAAAGCGCCGATAACTTCTGTGTCGACGTCGGCTTTTGGCCGTCGAGAGAGGGACGTCCAAATCTCATCGACGTTTACAACGATTCCGTTGTGAACGACGACAAAGTCGCCATGCAGTACAGGCTGGTTGTTCGCATCAATTCCCTGCAAGCCGTTCGTTACAAGGCGCGAATGGCCAATTGCACCTAGATAGGAACCAGGCTTTGGTTCGTCAAAGTAGCTGGTGACGATCGGGTTTGTTGCGCTCCGAAAGCTCTTTGTCCGAATCATCCGGCTGGCGGAGACAGAGTCTTTGTAGGTCACCAAACAGTTAGGCGTCGAAAGCGCAAGGCCTGAAGCTTCTTTTCCCCTGCTCTCGGAGAGAAGAAAAAGCTGAGTTATAGCGGAACGCCAGGAAGCTTCATGTACAGTTGCCGAAGACAACGTGACTAGGCCAAAAATTCCGCACATTCAGACGCACCGCATTCAATTAGACCGGTACAATTTGTTCCCGG
>DNFL01000256.1 GCA_003486945.1 Hyphomonas sp.
GCGGGACGCGCGCCGCGAAGCGGCCCTGCCCTTGACGAGGACCCGCGCAGGCATCGAGGCTGGTCATGGCCGAATGGCAGGCCCTGCCATTCGGCCTGGAAGCAAATCTGCAGTCAGCTTTCGGCGCGCTTCGGGCGGGTCACTCTGAGGCGGCTTACCGAGGCTTCGCTTCTTCAGGCTCCGACTGTTCCCAGCGCAGCGACTCCGCAACGAGCGATCGGCGCCGGCGGAGCTTCTTTGCGATCTGGTTGATGAAGTGATCAAACCGGCGCTCACCAAGGGCATGCGCGATGTCGCGCTCGCTTTCCGGAATCGGGTCTGTCCGCGTCAGCCAGTAGAGCACAAAATGCCCGGTCGTCTCGACGCCGAGATCAACCGCCCAGAAGAGCTGCCCCAGGCGCTTCTCGAACGCGTCCATGCGCTCCATCAGCCGCGCCTCCAGCGAGCGATTGCGGTCCGGATCAAGATAGCAGCGCAGGGCCTGTTCCAGGATGTCGGTCTTGGTCGTCTTCTGCGCGCGTGCGGCGGCCTCGAGCTGTGCAAGCAGCGCGGCATTGAGGCGGAGGTTGACGCGGGGTTTCATCGGGCAGCGCGGGAGCGTGTTGGAAAGACCGTTTTCGGATGAACTTTGGAAGGGGTTTTTCTGGGTGTCATGAGGCGGGCTCCGGCAGCGGCTTCCAATGTGCCGCCGCGGGCGATGCCTGCCTAGTTGGAGCGTCGGCGAGGCGGTGCAACTCCTTGCAAGCGGTCGCATCATGATGCAATTGGTGGTGTACGGACGTTTGCGTAGATGCAACAGGTCCCGCAAAATCCGTACACCCCAACGGCGTGCAACGGGCGCCGAAAAATCGTTGTGCAGACAGGGCGCTACCCAGGGGGTGGCGCCAACCCTTTTATCTTGCCCTATCGGGTTCGCCAGAATCCGCCCTTTCCGTTGACCAGAATACTGGCAGGGAAACGACCTGGGAATTCTCGTTTTATACCACTGAGCAGCTGGTGTTCTGGCGCTGAGCCTTGCGGCAAAACTTCGCCGATCTGGACCGGCGCTCGTGCTGCTCAGGAAGTCACGCCGAGGGTCAAAATCAACGCTTTCTATGATGAAAACCAACATGCTTTGTAGGGCGCCTCAATCCCGTTGGCGATCACCATCGATGGCAATAGCGATCCTGTGTTCGATGCTGCGGCTGTACTCATGCTCGCGCATTCGGACGGCTGATTGGATCAATCCGGACGGGCGGCAAGCCTGGGTTCCAGCAACTCCTGGATAACAAAAGTTCACTTGCCGGGCGCAAGGTTTTCAATCAGGGTTTCGCCCAACGGGAGGAATTTCGGATGGGCTGGAACACTAAAGATAGTGGCATGGCGCGTGCTGCAATTCTGTTTTGCTACCTCCTTTCACTCGGTGCGGCGGCCGCGCAGCCTTCCCAGACGGCAAAGGATTTCGAAGTCAACTGGAACGTCCGGCAGGCGACCGACAGCCGCCTGACCATGCTCGACAATACCCTGATTGGCGACAGCGTTGATCCGGATACGGGCGGTCTCAACTTCTCGCATACGGATGTGTCGATCCCGGGAAATTTCGGGCTCGAGGTCGCCGTTCGGCGGAACCTTTCGCAGGGGTGGAAGTACCACAATTCGGTCAGCGTGGAGTTCGGGGACTGGTGGCTCGAAGTGCCGAAAGTCACCCAGCTCGTTCCTGAGGAGGGCGGTCTCGCCTTTTCATGTTCAAACCCGCAGGCGCCTGAGGCCGTCACTGTTACGATCAACGGGTCAAGTGGCGGTGAACCTCAGGAAATCAATGTCCCGTACAAGGACTATTCAGACGGCCTGCACCTGCATGTTCCAGGTCAGGGATCGAAGACGATCCTGCGCGAACTTACCGGCTCGCAGTGGGCCGCTGGGACCGCAATGGCCACGACCGACAACTGGATATTCAAGTGCCGGACTCCATCGGCCAATACGCTAGGCTATGAGGGGCTGACGGCTTATTCACCGGCGGGCGACGAATACATCTTTGACCGGGCCCAGTTCATCAAAGCCACCGATGGAATCGTGCGTGACCAGGGCGCGTTTGGGCGGACTTACTTCACGCTCCTCGCAACGCGCGCCACGGACGTGAACGGCAATACGGTTGACTATAACTATGATGCCCAGAACCGGCTGACGAGCATCTCTGCGAGCGACGGCCGTCAGATTACGCTGGCCTATTCCGGATCGTCTAAGCTGATTTCCAGTGTCACGGCCAATGGTCGGACATGGAGCTATACTTACGGCACAACGCCGTTCCCGCGTCTGACCCAAGTGACGCAGCCAGATACCAAGTCCTGGACTTTTGACCTGTGGGCAATGCGCTCGACCGTCGAGCCGGGAACCTGCAGCACACCGAACCAGACCCTCACGATCACCCATCCTTACGGTATGACAGGGACATTTACGCTCGCTGAGACCAAGCACTGGCGGAAGGTGACGAAGACGCCGCCGGGACCGATCAATCTCGCGGGTACCTGCTATCTCGACAGTCCGGGGATTACATTTAACTGGCCCTATTTCGAGACCATGTCGGTTACGCAGAAGACGCTGAGCGGAACCGGGTATCCGTCCGCCAGTTGGACATGGGCCTACGAGGGATGGAGCGGACAAGGCTACGCGACGACCGGCGGCGAACAGAAGTGGACGGAAATGACCGATCCGCTCAGCCGGAAAACACGCTGGTTCCATAACCGTGTGCAAGGACCCAATGAAAACCGGCTTGAGAAAATCGAAGCGCGGTCAGGCACGACGGTGCTGAGCATGACGACGAATTCGTTCGTCAACGAAGCCCAGATTGGCAACTCCTACATGTTCGGGCCGACGAGCAACCTCACACTTGTGTTCCCGCGCCGGACGACCGGCTCAGTCTCCACGCAGGACGGCGACACGTACACCACGACCTACGCCTATGACACGAACCAGGCCGGAGCCGGCTACAGCTTCGGCTATCCGACCAGCGTCAGCGCCTCGACCAGCACCAGCACGACTGCCCGAACGACGGTCACGACGTATGAGCACAACAAAACGAAATGGGTGCTTGGCCTGCCGCTGACGACCACAATCAATGGCCGGGCGACGGATGCGTTCGGCTACGATACGCTCGGCCGCCGCATCTGGGCGGACCAGTACGGCACGCGGATCGCGGACTACAGCTATCATACCACTGCCGGCTATAAAGGCGCACTGCACTGGGTGGAGGATGCGCTGGACCGGCGCGTCTATGCGCTCGACTGGAAACGCGGCACGCCGCAGCAGGTGACGCGGGCGGATGGAACTTCCATCTATCAAACTGTGGACAACAATGGCTGGATCCAGTCGATCACGGGCGGGCGCGGGTTCACGACGACCTATACGCAGGACAATATGGGCCGCTTGACGGGCATCACGCCGTCGCGGACGCAGCAGAACTGGAACGCCGCCACGATCGGCTACACCTGGGGCGCCAACCCGGTGCAGACAATCACCAGCGGCAATGCCGAAACCCGCGTGACCTATGACTCGATGCTGCGCCCGATTGAGGTGCGCACGCGGGATACAGGCACAGGCTGGCTCTCGCATACCAAGACCACGTTCAATGCGCTGAACGAGGTCACGTTCCGTTCATTCCCGAGCACGACGGCGAACCCGACAACGGGCGTGAACATTGCCTATGACATGCTGGGCCGGGTGACTTCGGAGACAGAGAACGTCTCGCCGAATGCTTCTACCTCTTACGCTTGGCTGAACCAGCACCGGAAGACCGTGACGGACCCGACCGGCGCGGTGACGACGTTGCACTTCACCGGATATGGCGGGCCCGGCAGCGAAGAGATCAAGAAGATCGTCCAGCCGCAGGGCATCACGACCGAGATGACTTTGAACATCTGGGGCGAAGTGGAACGCGCCCGGCAAATTGGCACAGGAACCTGGCCCGTCGATCAGAGCCACTACTATTACTACGACACGCGCCGCCGCCTCTGCCGCTCGCGGACGCCGGAAGGCGGTGACACGCTCTATGGCTATGACGCGGCAAGCCAGCTGACGACGCAGCAAAAGGGCGCGGGCTCCGGCACGGCCTGCACGGCGCCGTCCGGCACAGCCCTCGTCACCAACACGTATGACCAGCGGGGGCGCCTGACACTTCGGGACTTCGCCGACGCGAACACGCCGGACATCAGCTACACCTATGACCACGACGACAATCCGCTCACGGTCAATCGCGGCGGGGTAAACTGGACCTATGCGTTCAATGAGTTGAGCCTACCGACGTCGGCGACGCTGACGCTCGACTCGCGCACCTATGCGCAGGGCTATACCTACTCCAATGCGGCCGCGCTGACAGGCTACACCCTTCCCTCCGGCAAGTCGGTGACGCAGGGCGTGGACGGTCTCGGCCGGGTGACAAACGTCTCCGTGGACAGCACCAATATCGCGAGCGGGCTGACCTATCACCCCAATGGCTCAGTGGCGGGGGCGACCTATGGCAATGGCCAGGTGTTCAGCCAGACGCTGACGGCGCGCCAGCAGACGGACCGGTTGCGGAGTGTGCTGGGCGCAGAGCTTCCGGTGGACTTGACCTATACCTACACGCCGCGTTCGCAGATCGCTTCGATCAATGACCAGACGGTCGCCAATATCGACCAGACGTTCACCTATGACGGGATCGGGCGCCTGACGGCGAGCACGGGGCCGTGGGGCAATGGCACGTTCCAGTATGACGGTCTGGGGAACCTGCGCCAGCGGCAGGTGGGCTCCCGCACGATTGCGCTGAGCTATGACGCGAATAACCGGCTCTCCTCGCATACGGACACGGCGGGCAGCCCGCGCAGCCTGACCTATGATGCACGCGGCAATGTCACGGCGCTCGGCGGGCTGGGGTTCACGTATGACTATTCGGACCAGCCGCGCACAGTGACGGGCACGGCGACCGGCAGCTATACCTATGACGGGCACCTGCGGCGGGTGAAGCAGGTGGTCGGCGGGGTAACACGTTACTCGGTCTACGATGCGGGCGGGGGCCTTGTGGAGATCGACGAAGTGTCGGGCCCGAAGACGGACTATATCCGTGCCTCGGGGATGACGCTGGCGCGGATCGCAGGCAGCACGGTGACGTGGTTGCACCATGACCATCTCGGCTCAGCGGTTGCGGGCACCAACAGCGCGGGCACGGTTGTCTGGCGCGAGAGCGAGCAGCCGTTCGGCGAAGACTGGGTGAGCGCCGCCGCCAATGACAACCAGGTCGGATACACCGGCCATGTCGAAGACACCGCCACCGGGCTCGTCTACATGCAGGCGAGGTACTACGATCCGGTCATCGGGAGGTTCCTCAGCATCGATCCGGTGGGGTTCTCGCCGGGGCGGCCGGAC
>DNFL01000346.1:0-8323 GCA_003486945.1 Hyphomonas sp.
CTCCAAGACCAAGATCGTGCGCGCGCTGACCGTCATCACCGGCTTCACGCCGACCTACCAGAACGGCATCCGCCCCTGGCTCGGCCACAAGAACTTCGCCGCCCTGATGCGGCGCCTCGCGCAGATCTATCCGGAGATCGAGGTGCGCAGCCTTGGCAAGGGCAAGGTCGAAGTGATCTGGCGCGATGGCGGCGGCGCGCCGAGGCCGGCGGCACCCGAGGCGGAAGAAGCGCCGCGCGAGACGGCCCGATCGCAAGGCAGCGAAGATTACGAGCCCGCCCAGCGCCCGCTCACAAGTCCCGCCTGACCATCCGTCAGTGGACAGAAGGGGGCGGCGCGGATTAGAGCCTTGCCCCGTATCCTGAATTCCATTCCAGACCCGAGTTTCCCATGTTCGACATCCGCGCGATCCGCGACAATCCCGAGCCCTTCATCCGCGCCTGGAACCGCCGCAAGGCGGGGCTGGGCGATGAATCGGTGAAGAAGATTCTGGAGCTTGATGCGAAATGGCGCGCGGCGACCTCCGCCAAGCAGGAAGCCGAGAGCGCGCGCAACGCGAACTCGAAACTGATCGGGCAGGCGAAGGCAAAGAAGGACGAGGCCGAAGCCGCGCGCCTGATGGCGCTGGTGGCGGACGCGAAGGCGACCATTGAGAAAGCCGGCGAAGACGAAGAGAAAGCCCGCAAGGCGCTCGACGATGTTCTGATGGGTCTGCCGAACCTGCCGCTCGATGAAGTGCCGGAAGGCACGGATGAGCATGGCAATGTGGAGAAAGGCCGCTGGGGCGAGCCGAAACTGATCAACAATCCCAAGGACCATGCCGATCTTGGCGAGGCGCTGAAAGGGGCGGGCGGCTTCTCCCTTATGGACTTCGAAGCCGCCGCGCGGATGAGCGGCGCGCGCTTCGTCGCGCTGCGCGGCCAGATGGCCCGGCTCGAACGCGCGCTCGCCAACTTCATGCTGGATATTCAGACCACGGAGCATGGCTATCAGGAAGCAAGCACGCCCATTCTGGTTCGGGCAGAAGCGCTCCTTGGTACCGGGCAATTGCCTAAGTTTGAAGAAGACATGTTCAAGACCACGAGCGGGCACTATCTGATCTCGACGTCGGAAATTTCACTGACTAATCTCGTCCGTGAACAGATCATCGAGGCGTCGCAGTTGCCGCTACGCTTCACCGCGCACACGCCGTGCTTCCGCTCCGAAGCCGGCAGCGCCGGTCGCGATACGAAGGGCATGATCCGTCAGCACCAGTTCTACAAGGTCGAGCTCGTTTCCATTGTCGCGAACGAAGAAGAGGGCCTTGCTGAACTGGAGCGGATGACCGGCTGCGCCGAGGAAGTGCTGAAACGTCTCGAACTGCCCTTCCGCCGCATGCTGCTCTGCACCGGCGATATGGGGGCAGGGGCGCGCAAGACCTACGACCTCGAAGTCTGGCTGCCCTCGCAGAACACCTACCGCGAGATTTCCTCCTGCTCCTATTGCGGCGACTTCCAGGCGCGCCGCATGGACGCGCGCTACCGCCCCGAACCGAAAGTGAAAACCGAGTTCGTGCACACCTTGAACGGCTCCGGCCTCGCGGTCGGCCGCACGCTGGTCGCGGTGCTGGAGAATTATCAGAACGCGGACGGTTCGATCACGGTGCCGAAGGCGCTTGTCCCATACATGGGCGAGGTTGATGTTATCCGGTGAAGGCGCTTGTCCTTCGCCAGTCTCGGCGGCGTCAGAACGCGCTTGTCTCCTCAAGGCATTTTGACAGTCGCGCTTCGAAGGCTGACTTCGCCACAGATTTGCAAATTTCCATCGCCTGCTGACCGGCTGGAGTGGTTGACTGGGCCTCGTTTATCGCCGCTGCGCAAATGTCTGCCGATTGTTCGAGCTTCGCGAGCGATTGCTCATAGCATACCTTCGCGGCCTGCTTTTCTCTTTCCACGTTCGAAGTTGTTTCGTTCACGAACAATCCGGAATCCGCAACTGTGTGGCTTCCGGTTTGTTGAGCGCAAGCAGCAATGCCCAGACAAAGTGACAGCGCTATTGCTGCATGATGTGTGCGGACTTTCAAAACACCCATCGATGTTCTTCCTTAAGGCTCGCTATCGGCGCCGTGAGGTCTCTCATCAAGCCAATCGATCTCTCAGTTCAATCCACATTGACTCAAGCAGTTCAGATAAGAACTCTCAGCAGTCTGAATGCAGGCGTTTCGGGCGCTCATCCCAGCTACAGGATTGTCGTCGGGGATAGTCTCAACACAGATACTGATGGAGTTAAAATACCGCGTTGTGCAGCGTTCCACGCACATCTGCACCCGCTCATACTCATTTTCTGATGTGGGGTTGAAACGTTGCCATCTGACGGAAGTAATGTTGTTGGAAAAAGTGTTTGGATCGTAGGTTCCCGAACTGCATGCAGCAGGATCGGAACTCAAACACGAAGCGAATGCAGGTGTAACTGATACCAAACCAGCAACGCAGGAGACGGCTACCAATCTTGTAAGTTTCGTTCCCATCTCAGATTCCGTTCTGGGGGTTGCGTATCCAACTTTTATCTGTTTGCCGGCTATCATAGAGTTGAACGAAAAGAAAGGTTAAGTAGCAAAATATACAAAGCGGATTGAGACAAAAAGCTGAGCTCAAGACCCCCTCTCCCGTAAACGGGTGAGGGGAGATAGAAGGATAGAATGCGCATCCTCCTCACCAACGATGACGGCATCAATGCCCCCGGTCTCGCGATCCTTGAGGATATCGCCAAGGAGCTGTCCGACGATATCTGGATCGCCGCGCCGGAGGAGGAGCAGTCCGGCAAGGGGCGGGCGATTTCGCTGACGCAGCCGGTGCGGGTGCGCAAGGTGGGGGCGAAGGCGTGGGCGGTTTCCGGCACGCCGTCGGATGCGGTTCTGCTGGCGACGAAGGAGCTGATGCCCGAGCCGCCGGACCTTGTGCTCTCCGGCGTCAACCGCGGCCAGAACATTGCCGAAGACACGAGCTTTTCCGGCACGGTGGCCGCCGCGATGTTCGGCATGCAGATGGGCATTCCTTCCATCGCGCTGAGCCAGGCGCAGAACTTCCGCGACCGCGGCTCGCTGCCCTGGGCAACGGCAAAGGCATGGGGCGCGCGCACGCTGCGTCCGCTGCTGGAGAAGGGCTGGCCGGATTCGGTTGTGCTCAACGTGAACTTCCCGGATGTCGAGCCCGGCGATGTGCGCGGCATCCGCATCACGCGGCAGGGCGCGCGCGACGAAACCATCCTGCACACCGACCGGCGCGAAGACCTGCGCGGCAATGACTATTATTGGATCGGCTATCGCGGAAAACTTTCCCGTCCCGATGAAGGCACGGACCTGCGCGCCATCTATGAGGGCTATGTTTCGGTCTCGCCCCTGCATGTAGACTTGACGCACGAGGCGTTCCTGCAAACCCTGCGCGAGACATGGCAGGACTGATCGCCGACCCGTTCCGCGCTGCGCGGCTCTTGCTGCACCTCCGGCAGGAGGGCGTGACCGATCCGCGCGTGCTGACCGCGATGGAGACCATCGACCGGGCGGCTTTCGTGGATGACGAGGCTCTCGCCCCGCTCGCCTTCGAGGACGGCGTCCTGCCGATCCCGTGCGGGCAGATCATCCTGCGGCCGGCCGCGACGGGGCATCTGTTGCAGGCACTCGCCCTGCCGGAGGAGCGGACGGCGCGCGTGCTGCTTGTCGGATTTGGCTCGGGCTATTCCTCCGCGCTGGCCGCAAGCCTTGCCGGGCAGGTCTATGCCATTGATCGCTATGCCACGCTGGTCAACGAGGGCCGTGCACGGCTGGAGCGCCTCGGCATCAGCAATGTCACCGTCTGCCAGGAAGACGGCCTGAATGGCTGGCCGGAGCGGGAGAGTTTCGACCGGATCGTGCTGATGGGCGCTGTCAGCGACGTGCCCGAAACGCTGCTCGCCCAGCTGGCGAAAGGCGGCCGGCTGATCGCCCCGGTTGGCGAAGGCAAGGGTCGCAGTATCGCGATATTCACCCGTGAGGGCGAAATCGCCCGCACCCCGTTCTTTCAGCAGATTCCCCCCTTTGCTGAGGGGCGGGCCGGAACCATGTGACACCCTGCAGGGGGCGTTTGCCAAGGCCAGCCCCCCTCGCTATACGGCAGGCTGTTCAGGATAACGGCTGGATTCGAGGAGATACGGGCATGCGGAACAAACTGGCAGCGGCAATCGCCGCCATGACTTTGATTGCGGCTCCTGCCTTCGCCGGCGCGGCCCCCCCTCCCGGCGGGTCGATCCTCACCCAGCTCCTGTTCTTCCTGCCGCTGATCCTGATCTTCTACTTCTTGCTTATCCGCCCGCAGCAGCAGCGCGCCAAGAAGCACGCCGAAATGGTCGCCGCCATCAAGCGCGGCGACACGGTCGTCACCTCCGGCGGCCTGATCGGCAAGGTCAACAAGGTCAGCGACACCGAGATTTCGCTTGATCTCGCCGACAATGTACGCGTCCGCGTGATCCGCCAGATGGTCATCGAAGTGCGCAACAAGGCCGAGCCGGTTCCTGCAAACGACTAACGGCGCGGCCCGGGCCCTCCCGGCTGACATCTGGAAAGCACCATGCTGCAATTTCCCCCCTGGAAAGTGATCCTCGTCCTGCTCGTGCTCGTCTGGGGCGTGGTCATGTCACTGCCCAACGTCGTGAACATGTCTGGCACCCCGAGCTGGGTTCCGCACAAGGCGGTCAATCTTGGCCTCGACCTTCGAGGCGGCGTGTATCTCGAAATGGAAATTCCGGAAGAAGAAGTCATCGGCGCGCGCCTTTCGGTCTTTGCCCGCGATGTGCGCACAGCGCTCGCGCGCACGGATACCCACGCGCAGGTGCCGCACCTTGCCGAAGTGCATGGCCGCACGATGACCGTGAAACTGACGCGCCCGGACGCGGCAGGTAATTTTCCGATTGAAGATGCGATCAAGCGTATCGACCGCATCAATGGTCCGCTCGAAGGCGGTCTTGCCGGCGGCAAGACATTCAACGTCGTGCGCGGCGGGCTCGATTCGATTATCATCACGGTGCCGGAAAACTCCGTGAGCCTGATGATGGCAGATGCGCTGAACAAGACGCGCACCATCATCACGCGCCGGATCGACCCGGATGGTGTTGCGGAGATTTCGCTGACGCCGTCCGGGTCAAACCGCCTTATCCTCGAAGCGCCTGGCGAGCCTGATCCGCAGCGTCTGAAGGACCTGCTCAGCCGCGACGGCCGGATGACCTTCAACCTCGTCGATGACAGCGCGTCCTCGATTGCGGCTGCCGAAGCGGGCGTACCGAAACCCGGCTACCGCCTACTGACGGGCCCGGAGACCGGGCCGCTGCTGATCCGCGACATCCCGGAACTCGTCGGCTCCGACATTGCGACCGCCAGCCAGGGTTTCGGCGATGGCAACATGCCGGAGATCAATTTCCGCCTCAGCGGCAACGGCGCCCGGAAATTCTTCGAAACGACCCGTGCCAACGTCAACAAGCGCTTCGCCATCGTGCTGGACGACGTGATCATGTCGGCACCGAACATCAACGAACCGATCCCCGGCGGCAACGTTCGCATCACCGGCCGCTTCACCATCGAAGAAGCTCAGGACCTTGCCGCAATCATCGCAGCGGGCGAAATGCCGGCGAAGGTGCAGTTCCTGGATCAGCGTGTCGTTTCCTCGACCCTGGGTGAGGATTCGATCCAGTCCGGCTACACGGCTGCTGTAGTTGGTCTTGGCCTCGTCGCCATCTTCATGATCCTCGCTTACGGGCTCCAGGGCATCTTTGCCGTCTGCTCGCTGGTGATGAACATTGTCCTGATCTTCGCATGCCTTTCCGGACTCGGCGCAACGCTGACCTTGCCCGGTATCGCAGGGATCATCCTGACCATCGGTATGGCGGTCGATGCCAACGTGCTGGTGTTCGAGCGCATCCGCGAGGAGCAGCGATCCGGCCGGTCTGTATGGACAGCAGTGCAGGCGGGATATGAACGCGCACTGATCACCATTCTCGACTCCAACCTGACCACGCTGTTTGCCGCCGCCATTCTCTATTTCCTGGGGTCCGGTCCGGTGAAGGGCTTCGCGGTGACGCTGGCGTTCGGGATTATCACCTCCGTGTTCACGGCCTTTATTTTCACCCGCATGCTGACGGTTTTCTACATGAAAGCCTTCAAGCCAAAAAGCCTGGCAATGTGAGGGGCGAAGACCATGCTGATTAAATACTGGCCTGCTGAAACCAATATTCCCTTCATGCGCTTCCGCTTCATCGGCGCGGCGCTGTCGATCTTCATGATCGTGGGATCACTCGGCCTGCTTTTCACCAAGGGACTGAACCTCGGCGTGGATTTCGCCGGGGGTTCAGTGATCGAAGTGTTCGAAACCGAAACCGTTACGGTTCCGGAAGTGCGCAGCCGCATTCCGGGCGGGCTTACAGTGAACTCCGCGACAAGTTCCGGTGACCGCCTCGTTGTCATCCGCTTCGGTGAAGTCGACCGGTCCCTGCTCGGGCCCGAGTTCGCTGCGCTGACGCCGGAGCAACAAGACGAGCGTGCATCTGCTGCGTCCAATACGTTTGTCGTGAATGCCCTGAAGCGCGAGTTCAATCTAGCCGATACGGACATTCTGAAGAACGACTCCGTCGGTCCAAAGGTTTCCGGCGAATTGTTCGTCGAGAGTATGATTGCTCTCGGCATCGCTTCGCTGGTGATGCTGGCCTACATTTCGTTCCGCTACAGCTGGTCCTACGCGGCAGGCGGCATTGCCGCGCTGGTGCACGATGCCATAGGCACGATGGGTCTGTTCGCGTTGCTCGACATCGAGTTCAACCTGACGACTGTCGCCGCGCTGCTGACGATCATCGGCTATTCGATCAACGACAGCGTCGTTGTGTTCGACCGGGTGCGGGAGGTGCGGCGCAAGTACAAACAGATGCCGGCGACCGAAGTGATTGATATCGCCACCAACCAGACCCTCTCGCGGACGATCCTGACCGGTGGCACGACGATCATTGCCGTTCTTGCAATCTATATCTTCGGCGGCCCGGTGCTTCAGGGCATGAGCCTCGCCATGATCTGGGGTATCTTCATCGGCACCTATTCTTCGATCTTCTTCGCTGCCGCCATCGTTCTGATGCTGGGCGTGGAGATCCGCTCGCACCAGCCGGACAAGACGCCCGGTTTCGAAGGCGTTCCCTGAACACGGTGAACCGTCCACAAACAAAAAGGCCGGCCCCGATAGGCCGGCCTTTTCATTTAGAGCTTGCGGCGTCCTAGACGTTGAAGCGGAACAGCATCACGTCTCCGTCCTGGACAATGTACTCCTTGCCTTCGGAGCGCATCTTGCCGTTGTCCTTTGCCCCGACCTCGCCGCCGAAGGCGACATAGTCGTCGAACGCAATCGTCTCGGCGCGGATGAAGCCCTTCTCGAAATCGCCGTGGATGACACCGGCGGCTTTCGGCGCGGTCCAGCCCTTGCGGATGGTCCAAGCGCGCGCTTCCTTCGGGCCGGCGGTGAAATAGGTCTGCAGGCCGAGAAGTTCATATCCGGCGCGGATCAGGCGGGTGAGGCCGGGTTCGGTAAGGCCAAGCGAGGCGAGATATTCGTCCCGGTCCGGACCATCGAGCAGGGCCAGTTCGCTCTCGATCTGCGCCGAAAACACAACGCAGCCTGCGCCTTCCTGCTTCGCGCGCTCTTCCACGCGGCGGGAATAGTCATTGCCGGTCGCCGCGCTTGCCTCATCGACGTTGGCGACGAACAGGATCGGTTTCGAAGTCAGCAGCTGGAGCATGTTCCAGGCTTTGAGGTCGTCTTCGGAAACTTTCGCGCGCCGGGCAGGGCGGCCTTCCTTCAGTTCGTCCAGCGCCAGATCCATCAGCGTCACCTGCGCCTTGGCTTCCTTATCGCCGGTATTCGCGCGCTTGATGATGTTTGCCTTGCGCTTCTCGAGGCTGTCGAGATCGGCAAGCATCAGTTCGGTCTCGACGACTTCGAAGTCCGCCACCGGATCGACCTTGCCGCGCACATGTGTGATGTCGTCATTGTCGAAGCAGCGCAGCACATAGATGATCGCATCCGTCTCGCGGATGTTGGCGAGGAACTTGTTGCCGAGGCCTTCGCCCTGGCTGGCGCCTTCGACCAGACCAGCGATATCCACGAAGTTCATGCGCGCGGGCACGATCTCTTTCGAGCCCGCCACCTTCGCCAGCCTGTCGAGGCGCGGCTCCGGCACGGCAACTTCGCCGACGTTAGGCTCAATGGTGCAGAACGGATAGTTTGCGGTCTGCGCCGCAGCCGTCTGGGTTAACGCATTGAACAGGGTGGATTTGCCGACA
>DNFL01000346.1:8553-9262 GCA_003486945.1 Hyphomonas sp.
GCCGACATTCGGCAGGCCCACGATCCCGCATTTGAAGCCCATCGCTCCAATACCTCCGAATTAACTGAACCGGGGCCTTAGCCGCTTTCGCCCCGCAAAAACAGGCACAAAAATCGCTTCGCAGTGCAAATGGGTGGCAACGCCGCCCGCTGGGGCTATTCTGTCCCGGTTAACCGTATCAGAAGGGTACAGGCGCCCATGAGTTATGACATTTTCCTCGTCTCCGCTGTGGAGGACCGGGACACTGCCAAGCTGGTCGCAAGGCGCCTTCGTGCCCTGAAATTCAAGGTTTGGTTCGATCAGAAGCAGGTCGACGAGACGTTTGACGCCAAAGATGCCCGCGATGCGATGAATTCGCAGTCGATGCTGGTGCTCTGGTCGGCGGCGGCGGTGAAGAACGACTGGGTGCGTGCTGCGGCCTCTGTCGGCCATTCCCGCGGCGATGTGCTGGCCGAAGTGGGGCTGGATAAGACGATCCCCTACGAGCCCTTCCGCCAGCACAAGCGTTTCAGCCTCGATGGCATGACTTCCCGCAAGACGCCGGAAGGCTTCGTCCAGCTGGTCGAGGAACTCGGCCGCCGGCAGGGCCGTACGGACCTGCGTCAGTGGATGGGCTTCACCGCGCAGGAAGAGGACGAGCGTCTCGACTGGCTCGCCGCTCACCCGCAAGACCCGCTGGCGCTCGATGCGAAGAAAAAGCGCGAGAAGG
>DNFL01000214.1:0-1233 GCA_003486945.1 Hyphomonas sp.
CATGCCGGATGAGAACGCGAGCGCCGCCTCCCCGTCATCATAGAGGGTCAGCCGGTCTTCCAGCACTTCCATGTTGGGGTTGTTGAAGCGGGTATAGATGAGGTCGGCATCCTCCGGGTCCCCCTCCTCCCGCTTGCCCGCGAGGCGGCGGAACAGGGCCTCGCCATCGCGCGCAGACTTGAACGCGAAGGTCGAGGTCATGAAGATCGGCGGCTTGATCGAGCCTTCCGACATGAAGGGATCGTATCCGAAGCCCATCACCAGCGATTCAGGGCTCAGCGTGTGACCGCCAATCTCGCGCTTGCGATAGGATTTCTTGGGTTTTGACATGGGGTTTCCTTCCCGAGAGCTTTTCGTAGCGGAAGGCTTAAAGGGCACCGGGCGCCTCTGGCAAGGCGAAGCCGCTTGCAACCTTGCGGCCCGGCGGAGAATCCGCTTGCCGATCTCGCTGTCGGCTAGCTTGTCCGCGTCGTGCGTGTATTCGACGGTGATGCGCTCTCGCTCGATACCGGCTGGAGCGTGCGCCTGTTATGCATCGAAGCGCCCGCCGCGCCTTATCGCAACCGGGAGGGCGAGCCCGGCTATGAGACATCCAAACGCGTGCTCGAAGACATGGAGCTCGGGCGCGAGGTAGAGCTGCGCTATGCCGGCCTCACCCGCGACCGCTATGACCGCGCCCTCGCGCATGTTGTCGCCACCGACGCGCTCGGACCCCGCCTCTGGCTGAATTCCGAGATGGTGAAGAAAGGCGGCGCGCGCGGGTCTAACCCGACACTGCGGCGGCAAATGCCCCGCTCATCGCCATGGAAGCCAAGGCGCGCGAGGAAGGCCGCGGTCTCTGGAAAGAAAACGCCTGGCCGATCCACGACACCGCAAGCCTGCCGGAAGACGCCGCACGCTTCCAAATGATCGAAGGTATCTCCGGCGCCATGCAGGGCATAAACGAGCGGTTTGCCGTCTGCGAGGTGTCGCTGAAAGGTGCGGCTCTTATCCTCATAATCCAGAAAGCCGCAGCCGAACTTTGTCAGCTCCCGGACGGAACCCGCATCCGCGCGCGCGGCTTTCTCCAGGATGGCGGGCTCGAGATATCCCACCCGCTGAATCTGGAGAGCCTCAGCGACTGATCACGTCTCCGGCAGCAAACCAGACTCTTCCGGATCTCCGACAAGTTTCTCCAGCGCCCGGCGCAGTTTCATCATCGCCTGCATTTCGATCTGACGCACGCGCTCCTTC
>DNFL01000214.1:1484-2099 GCA_003486945.1 Hyphomonas sp.
GATCTGACGCACGCGCTCCTTCGAGACGCCGAGTTCGTGTCCAAGCGCTTCCAGCGTCATCGGTTCGTCCGCCAGCCGCCGCCGCGTGATGATCTCCAGTTCGCGCGGCCGCAGCACCTTCATTGCTTCGCGCACCCATTCCCGGCGGCGGGCGCTGTCATGGCCTTCCATCACGATCTGCTCGGGGATCGCGGCTTCGTCCGCAATCAGGTCCTGCCATTCCCCGTCGCCGTCCACTGACAGCGGCGCATTCAGTGACCGGTCCGCCCCCGACAGGCGGGAGGCCATCACCTCCACATCGCGCTCCGGCACGCCGAGATGCGTTGCCACCCATTCCCGGTTCTCGCGGCTCATCACGCCTTCGCCGGCATCTGAAATCCGCGCGCGCAGCCGGCGGAGATTGAAGAACAGGGATTTCTGTGCCGAGGTCGTCCCGGTACGGACGATCGACCAATTGCGCAGAACATAGTCCTGAATCGCAGAGCGGATCCACCAGCTCGCATACGTCGAAAAGCGCACCTCGCGCTCCGGCTCGAACCGCGCTGCCGCCTGCATCAGGCCGACATTTCCTTCCGAAACGAGGTCCGCCATCGGCAGGCCGTAATGGCGGAACTT
>DNFL01000214.1:2323-2720 GCA_003486945.1 Hyphomonas sp.
CGGCAGGCCGTAATGGCGGAACTTCGACGCCATTGCGATTACGAGGCGCATATAGGCGGTCGTCAACTCATGCAGCGCAGCTTCGTCTTCCTGGTCACGCCAGCGACGGGCGAGATCGGCCTCATGCGCGGGTTCCAGCAAAGCCGTTTTCATTGCCGACCGGACGAACCGGCGGTCTGCATCCGAGGCTGCTTCCTGCGTACGCGCCATATCCGTCTCCCTGGGCGCTACATCTGTCGAAGGTCATACGCACACATCGACAAGTTGGATCAGCCGCGCCTTGACGCGTGCCCGTCCGGGGGCCTAACTCACCCGGAACACAAACGGAACGAAACCCAGCCCATGGCCGAACTCCAGACCGAAGAGGCCCTGCCCCGACGCGCCGCTGAAATCTGCC
>DNFL01000214.1:2965-3461 GCA_003486945.1 Hyphomonas sp.
CCCGACGCGCCGCTGAAATCTGCCGCGGTACGCTGCGCCTCCTGTCCTCGCTCGGCTATTACGGCCTGACCGAGATGAC
Organism: Hyphomonas sp.; assembly: GCA_003486945.1. GTDB lineage: Bacteria > Pseudomonadota > Alphaproteobacteria > Caulobacterales > Hyphomonadaceae > Hyphomonas. The sequence continues at coordinate 3,045 of DNFL01000214.1, forward strand.
CCTAGCCAACAACCGGCGGGCCGACATCGCCGCCATGGGTCCCGGCGGGGATATCTGGATGATCGAGATCAAGTCCTCGATCCAGGACTTCAAGTCCGATTCGAAGTGGCGCGAATACATGGACTATTGTGACCGGTTAACCTTCGCCGTGGCCGCAGATTTCCCGCAGGCGCTGATCCCGCCCGAAGCCGGCCTGATCGTTGCGGATGCCTTCTACGGCGCGGTGATCCGCGATGCGCCGGAGGCACGGCTCGTGCCCGCACGGCGCAAGGCCGTCACCCTGCGCTTCGCCCGCCTGGCAGCCGCGCGCCTCACCGCGTTTACCGATGCAGGCTGGACGCCGGGCGATGACGGCCTTACCTCGCCCCTGTCATGAGCCTTGCCTATCCCGTCGCCCGCAGCCTCGAAGAGGCGATT
>DNFL01000214.1:3700-3972 GCA_003486945.1 Hyphomonas sp.
GCCCGCAGCCTCGAAGAGGCGATTGCTCCCGGCGTCCGCTTCGCGCGGTCTGCCCGGGAAGCGGCAGCGGCGTCGCCGGGTGAACAGGTCGAAGGCCTTGAGACGAGCTGGCTGCACCTGACGGAGGACGAGGCCCGCAAACTCCTCGCAGCCCAGGGCGCCGAAGGCCCGGCGGGCCATCTGCAGCACTACGAAGACACGTCCGGCCATGTCGTCATCGCCGTGAACTGGTGGAAACTCGTTCCTCCCGGCACACCGCCGCGCAAGGCCGC
>DNFL01000064.1:0-4263 GCA_003486945.1 Hyphomonas sp.
CCGCCGCCCTTGTCGCTTTCCTTGATAAGGCCGACCTCGACCAGTTCGGCGTCCGTGAAGCCCTGTTCGTTCAGGTGCGCGCGGGTGCGGCGCCAGTCGTCCGGGGCGTAGCCGAGGCGGTGGCGGCTCCAGGCGGCGGCGTCCAGGCCGCGCCCTTCCAGATAGGTCCGCGCCGCGGAGCCTTCGGATGAGCGCAGCCGGTCTTCGAACCAGCTGGCGGCCGCTTCACAGGCCGCGACGAGGCGCTTGCGATGGTCATAGGCCTCAGCCGCCTGCGGGCTCGCCTTGGGCAGCTGCATGCCCGCTTCTTCGGCGAGTTTCTCGACCGCCTCCATGAAGGACAGGCGCTCGGTTTCCATGATGAAGTTGATGACATCCCCGCCCATGCCGGAGGAGAAGCATTTGAAGATACGCTTCTGGTCGTTGACGTAGAAGCTCGGCGTTTTCTCGTTGGTGAAGGGGGAAAGGCCGACCCATTCCTTGCCCTTTTTCGTAAGTTTCACCTTGCGCCCGATCACGTCCGAAGGCCGGATACGGGCCTTCAGCTCCTCAACGAAGCCTTCGGGAATGCGGACGGGCTGGGACATCTGGCACAGTCTACTGCGTTCCCGCCTCCGGGGAAACGCAGCAAATCATTTGATCCCCAAAACAAAGGGGCCCCGCCAGATGGCAGGGCCCCGGCGCAGGATGAGGGCGGGATCACTCCACGGGGTACTCAGGAGCGACCGCAATATCCTCCGCAGTCAGATCCAGCACCAGCGCGCCGTCCGTATCGCCTTCTGCGATGGTGAGGGCACGCGCATCAACCACGACCTGGTTCATGCTGACGAGGTCCGGCGAGATGACGGCAAAGCGGGCTTCGCCGGCCGGGGTCAGGATCAGGTCGTGGATCCGCGCATTTTCACCGGTATAGGCGATCGCGGCCATGGTGCCCATGATCTCCGAGGCAAGGCGGTAGTCATCAGCCGAGGCCTGCTCGAACTTCGGCAGGGTCTTGATGGTCTCGCCAGTATACTGGACGATCACTTTGGGCTCCTCGCCGACGGTATCCGGGTCCGGGGCGATGGTGGTTTCCGTGAAGGCCACGGTGTGCAGTTCGCCGCCGGCGCCGGCAACGCCGCCTTCGCGCACGACAATCATCGGGGCTGCGCCGCTTCCGGCAAGCCAGATGTCGGAAACGGTAGCGATCTGTTCGCCCGAAGCATCGTAGATGGCCGCGCCGATCAGGTCCGACGCTTCAACCTCGCCCGAGGCCAGCTGGAAGGAAGTGGACGCCGCCTCAGCCTGGGCCGCAGCCGCTTCCTCAGAGACAGTGGTTCCGGCAAGTTCGACAGGGGTCTCATAAGTGAGACGTTCCGGAGAGTCGCAGGCAGCCGCCGACACCATGAGGGCGATCACACCAGCCGAAGCAAGAAGGGGTTTCATGGGACATTCCTTTCGTTGGTAGTGTGGGCAAAGCCTACCACGAGAGGCGCGGGTCTCCGCGTTAAGATGGGTCCAGACTCAGGGCAAAAACAAGGCACTACGGCCAAAACCGTTGAAACCACGTCAGTTTATGAATGAGTTCAGGAGCCCTTTGTCAGGACCGCGCGGACCGCTTTTCCGGCGCTGACCGGCTCGATCAGGCCCGGATAACGTTCTTTGAGCGCCATCACGGCACGGCCCAGATCTGCCAGTTTCTTCGCGCCGAGATCGTCGACCACCTGTTTCACCGCAATCTCCAGCGCCTTGCCGGAAAGCGGCTTAGGCAGGAAAGAGCGGATAATGTCGATTTCCTCGCGCTCGCGGATGGCATCCTCGATACGGCCTTCGTCATCATGTTCGCGGGCGGATTCCTCGCGCTGGGCGACCAGCGTTTCGAGAACGTTGCGGACATCCTCATCCGGGCACCCGGCGCCCTGACCGCGGCCTCGGGCACAAACGTCGCGGTCGCGGATGGCGCACTCGATCAGGCGCAGGGTTGCACGACGGCACTCATCGCCGGCAGCAGCGGAATCGTCCTTCAATGCCTGTAGAATGCGGGCTCTCAGGCCCATGCACGCTGACACGTCTTCGCGGCCCATTGCCGTCCTATGCCTTTCCATGCCTGCCTCCGCCTTCTGTTGCTTGACGGTGCAGAGACTCAGCCCCAATAAGCGGCCAAGTTTTAGCCAGACCGGTTAATACCGAGTCAACCTAAATCCAGCCCGGTGAGGTAAGCGGTCCATGAGCAAGAATCAAGATATGGACTCAGCCACCGGCGCCCTCGCCCTTGCAGATGGCACCGTGTTTGCGGGCTTCGGCGCGGGTGCGGCGGGGGTGAAAACCGGGGAGCTTTGCTTCAATACGGCGATCACCGGCTATCAGGAAATCCTGACGGACCCCTCCTACGCCCAGCAGATCATCCTTTTCACTTTCCCCCATATAGGGAATGTGGGCGCCAACCCCGAAGACCATGAGGAATCCACTCCGCCTGCAGCAAATGCGGCTCGCGGCGCAATTTTTCGCGAACCGATCACGCCGCCATCGAACTGGCGCGCGGCAGAAAACTTCGGCACCTGGCTCGCCCGTAAGGGGATTATCGGCCTGTCCGGAATCGACACCCGCGCCCTCACCCGGCGCATCCGCGAGCTGGGCATGCCCAAGGCCGCCATCTGCCACCAGCCGGGCGGAAAAATTGATTTTAAGAATCTTGTCGCCGCCGCACAGGCCTGGCCGGGTCTCGATGAGGCGGACCTCGCGGCAGATGTCGTGCAGGACGCGCCGTTCGAGCACAGTGAGGGCCTGTGGATGCCCGGCAAGAGCCATGTGCCGATGGGAAATGCGGAATTCCACGCCGTTGTCGTCGATTTCGGCGTGAAGAAGAACATCCTGCGCAACCTCGCCAATGTGGGCACGCGTGCGACCGTGCTGAACGGCGACGCCACAGCTGAGCAGATCCTCGCGCTGAAGCCCGACGGGGTTGTGCTGTCCAACGGGCCGGGCGACCCGGCAGCGACCTACCAGCGCTCCGGCGAAATGATCCGCACGCTGATTGCCTCCGGTATTCCGATCCTCGGCATCTGCCTCGGCCACCAGATGCTCGCGCTCGCGCTCGGCGCGAAGACGAAGAAGATGGCGCAGGGCCATCACGGCGCAAACCATCCGGTCAAGGACCTTGTCACCGGCAAGGTCGAGATCGTGTCGATGAACCATGGCTTCACGGTGGACGTGGACACGCTGCCGGCTGGCGTATCGGAAAGCCATCGCTCGCTGTTCGACGGCACGAATTCCGGTCTCGCCGTGGAAGGCAAGCCGATCATCTCGGTGCAGCACCACCCCGAAGCCTCTCCCGGCCCGCAGGACAGCTTCTACCTGTTCGAACGCTTCACCGGCCTCATGCGCGCGCATCGCGGGAAGTAAGTTCGGGCTTGCGGCATACGAGTTTCAGGAGTGACGACGATGCCTGAGCCCGGACGCCATTCCCGAACGATCCGAAAGATCAAGCAAGGGCTGGATTGGGCTTGGCGGATCGGCACATGTTTCGCCGTCGGAGTCGTGGCCTTCGCAATCTACAAGCTTATCGACGACCCGGCCACTTTTCCCGCAACGGCGGATAATCTGAAGTGGTTGATCTGGGTGATCTTCTACAACTATGCCCTGTGCTTGTTTACCTTCGTTCTCGCCAGTCTCGCTGACGAGAAGGACTAAGAGACTGGAAGCTCAATGTGTGGCCGTTTCTTTCGGGAAGATGTCAGCTGGGCCGAGTATTATGCGGCGCTGAACATTCTGGGCGATCCGCCCGAAGGCGTTGAACCGCCGGCTGCAACCTACAATGCTGCGCCGACCCAAATCCATCCTGTCGTTCGCCTCAACGAGGTAACGCGCGCGCGCGAGATGGCGCCGATGCAATGGGGGCTGGTGCCGTCCTGGTGGACGAAGCCGCTGTCGGAGAAGAAGTTCACGACGATCAATGCGCAATCGGAAACGGCTGCGGAAAAGCCCGTATTCCGCGGCGCTTTCCGGCACAAGCGCTGCCTGGTTCCGATCTCGGGCTATTACGAATGGTCCGTGAGCGGAAAGACCAAGACACCGTTTGCGTTCAAACTGAAGAACCGCCGCTGGTTCTGCGTGGCCGGATTGTGGGACGCGGCGCTGATCGACGGATCGGAGCTGCAAACCTTCACAATTCTGACTACAAAGCCGAATGATTTCACGGCCGGCATCCATGACCGGATGCCGGTGATCCTGAACCTGGAAGAACGTGCGGCCTGGCTTGCCGGCAGCGACGATCCGCAGATCGGC
>DNFL01000064.1:4447-4632 GCA_003486945.1 Hyphomonas sp.
CATGACCGGATGCCGGTGATCCTGTCGCCTGAGAATTATGGCTGGTGGCTCGATCCCTCAAAAGGTGATCCCACGCCTCTGTTCGAGCCGTTCCCCAATGAGGACATGCAGGCCTGGCCGATCGGCAATGCGGTCGGCAATGTGCGCAACAATTATCCGGGGCTTCTGGACGAAGTCTGACCGAT
>DNFL01000132.1 GCA_003486945.1 Hyphomonas sp.
CGCGACCCCGGCAATCTCGGCACCATCCTGCGCACCGCTGATTGCGCCGGCGCGAGCGGCGTCATCCTGCTGGGTACCTGCTGCGACCCCTATTCTTTCGAAGCCGTGCGCGCCTCGATGGGCTCGATTTTTGATGTGCCCTTCGCTGCCGCCGATTTCGCCAGCTTCAACGCCTGGCGAAAGTCAAAGGGTCTCAGCCTCACTGCGGCCAGCGTCAACGGCACCATCCGCCACGACGACGCCCCCTTCCAGCGCCCGTCCATCATCCTGATGGGCAACGAACAAGCGGGCCTTCCCGCCGATGTCGAAGCAGAATGCGACCAGCTCACCCTCATCCCGATGCGCGGCGGCGCGGACAGCCTGAACCTCGCCCAGGCCACCGCCATCATGATCTACGAAGCCTGGCGCCAGCGGGGCTATGCCTGATGCAGACCGAGACCCGCCTGCTGATCGCCGATGACTGGGAAGACTACGCCCTGCTCGATTCCGGCCACCTGCAGAAGCTCGAACGCTTCGGCAGCCAGACCGTCATCCGCCCCGACCCGCAGGCCTTCTGGGAGCCCGCCCGTCCGGTGCAGAGCTGGAAAGCCGATGCGCGCTTTGTCACCAAGGCACAGGATGAAGACGGCGCCGGCAACTGGGAAATCCTCTCCCCGCGCGCTGCCGAAAGCTGGCCGATGCGCTGGAACGGCCTCACCTTCACCGCGCGCCGCACCGCCTTCCGCCATATGGGCGTATTCCAGGAACATTCCGTACACTGGAGATTTGCGCAGGAGCAGATCCGCGCCGCGCGCCGCCCGATCAAGGTGCTGAACCTGTTCGGTTATACAGGCATGATGTCGCTCGCCTGCGCGGCCGCCGGCGCCGAGGTCGTGCACCTCGACGCGAGCCCGAAATCCAATGGCTATGGCAAGGACAACCAGTCCCTCTCCGGCCTCGACGACCGCACCATCCGCTGGATCGCCGACGACGCGATGAAATTCGTCGCCCGCGAAATCCGCCGCGGCTCGAAGTATGACGCCATCGTCCTCGACCCGCCGAAATTCGGGCGCGGCCCCAAGAACGAAACCTGGCGCTTCGAGGAGAACCTGCCCGAACTGCTGGACGGTGTGCAGGGCCTCTTGAGCGACCAGCCCCTCTTCGTCATCACCACCGCCTATGCCGTGCGCCTCTCCTACCTCGCCCTCGCGCAGGCCATCGGCGACCGCCTCGCCCCCTTCGGCGGCGTCATGGAACAAGGCGAGATGGCCCTGCCCCAGCAAGGCTCTGCCCGCCTGCTGCCGACGGCGCTATATGCCCGGTGGCGGGCGGCGTGATCCAAGCTAAACTCCACACATGACAACTGGCGCAACCTATACAGAACAGCAGGCCCTCGCCCGGATGAATGCGGGAGATCCGGCCGGCGCCGAGGCCGCACTCCTTGCCGCCCTGCCATCAGCAACCCACCGCGCCCGTATCTGGGAACTCATCGCCGAAGCCCGCCGCCTGCAGGGATATTTTCTGGAAGCCGCAGACGCGCTCGCCGAAGCGGGCGCCAACAAATCACCCGCGCTCGCCCTGCGCCGCATCCGTATGCTGATCGATGCGGGCAAACCACCGCGCGCGCTCGCCGCCCTGCGAGACCTGCCTGCCGCCGCCCGCAAGGGTTTTGACTACCATTCCCTTCGCGCGGACGCGCTGCGCCATGCCGGACGCTGGAAGGAAGCCGCAGAAGCTGCACGCGCCGCGCTGGCCGCCAATCCTGCCAGCCGCAACATGGCACTGATCCTTGCCGCCGGCCTGGGGCATGCCGGGAACTGGGCCGAGGCGGACCGGGTGTTTGATCAGTTCACGGACTTCGCGCCCGCCATCGAAATGAAAGCCGGCGCGCTCGTTGGCTCAAACCGCGAAGCCGACGCGCGCAGCCTGCTCGCCGGCGCCTTGCAACGCTTCCCTGCCGACGCCGCCCTGCACCGCGCGCTGGCAATGATCGACTGGATGGCGGGCGAGCGCGGCCGCTTCGCTGACAGGCTCAAGGCTGCGGCTGACGCCCGCCCCGGAGATCTCGCGCTCGGTTTTGCCGCCGCAGACCTTCTGCGCCGCGCCGAGCGCCATGAAGAAGCGCTTGCGCGCCTCGTAACTCTGAAAGCCATCACCCCGTCACCGGCCATCGACAGCGCTGCCGCTATCGTTCTGTCTTCGCTCGGACGCCATGAGGAAGCGGCGAACCGCGCCCGCAGCTCCGCAGCGCAGATGCCGCGTACGGACTGGATCCGCCGGAACGCGGCGTGCGTGTTGCTGTCCGCCGGTGATGCAGACGGCGCCGCCGTTCATACCAGCTGGGGCCTCGCCCTCGACCCGCTGGACCAGGAATGGATCGCGATCGATGCGGTCGCCCGGCGCGCCGCCGGCGACCCAGCCTATCGCCGCGCCTATGACTATGAGCGCTTCGTGCTGCCTTTCGATATTGATCCGCCCGAAGGGTTCGAAACAACAGAACTATTCCTCTCCGCTCTCGCAAACCGCCTGCGCGAGTTGCACGCCTTCAGCAACCACCCGCTCGACCAGTCGCTGCGTGGCGGATCTCAGCTGCAACTCAATCCGGACATCCCTCAGGACCCGCTGGTCGAGAAACTCTTCCGTGCACTGAAAGGCCCGATTGACGCCTATCTCGCAGCCATCGGCCACGACCCGGACCATCCCTATCTCGCCCTGAACCGCAAGCGCTGGCGCATGCAGGGCTGCTGGTCCGTCCGCCTCGTGCGCGGCGGCAGCCATGTCAACCACATCCACCCGGAAGGCTGGGTTTCCAGCGCCTTCTATGTCGTCGTTCCTCCCTCAGTGCGCGAAGGCAGCAACTCGCAGGACGGATGGATCACGTTCGGCGCGCCCTATTTTCCGGTGGCCGGCATTACGCCCGAGCACGCGGTTTGCCCGAAACCCGGCCGGCTTGTCCTCTTCCCGTCCTATATGTGGCACGGCGTGAACGCGTTCCCGGACGACGCGGAACGCATCAGCGTCGCTTTCGACCTTGTCCCGGAATGAAATGACCCGCCCGGTAGCGCCGGACGGGTCAGATTTCAGGAACAGGTCGCCAGCTTACTGAGGCGCTTTCCAGCCAGGCCCGATATGCTGCTCGAAGAAGGCCTTGCCGCGGGTCAGCACCACGGTCCAGTCATCGCCCTGATCGCGGCGCAGATAGTGGTCCATGCCCTTGAGTTCGATATACTCATACGGCTTGCCTGCTTTCTTCATCGACGCCACCATCATCTGCGATTGCTCGACCGGCACCGTCACATCAAGTTCTCCGTGCACGATCATCAGCGGCATGCCGACCTTGGCCACGTTCTGGTTCGCCGAATAACGATCAAGCTTCGACGCGTCGCTGCTGTAATCGCCAATCGCCTCGTTCCAGTACTTGTAGGAAACGCTCTGTGTACCGCCTTGTTCCTTGCGCACCCACTGCAGCATGGCGCGCAGGTCTGACACACCAGCGCCCGCCAGCGAGCACTTGTAGACATCCGTATCGCGGAAGCTGGCCGTGAAGGCCACATAGCCACCATGCGACCAGCCTGCCACGCAGACCCGGTTGCCATCGGCGATGCCGGAAGCGACGACGGCGCGCGTGCCATCATTGATGTCTTCCTGGATCAGTTGTCCCCACTGGCCATGGCCGGCTTCGACCCATTTGCGGCCGGTGCCCGAACCACCGCGGAAGTGCGGCTGGAACACGGCATAACCGTTCGCAGACCAGTAGCCCGCCATCGGATCCCCGCCCCAGGTGTCGCGCGATTCCGGTCCGCCATGCGGCAGCACGATCATCGGAAGGTTGCGCGTGTCCTTGGTGGCGCCCGGAGGCAGCCACAGATAGCCCCACATTTCGGTGCCATCGGCTGCGGTGTAGTCAAACACAATCTTGGACGGCATGAACGCCGGATCGATTTCCTTGCGGGTCGACTGGAAGCGCTCCAGCGCGTTGCCCTTGGTGTCATAGATATAGTACGCGCCCGGCTCTTTCGGTCCATCGACCATCACCAGAAGCGAGCCGGTCAGGCTGCCGCCGCTCGCAAGGCGCACGTTGTTGTCGGCGCCGATGGCTTCCTCGATACCTGCCCAGTGCGCCGCAAGGACCGGATCAGACGGGACGCATTCCCACTGATAGCCCTGATAGCAGGCGCCGACGATCTTTGCTGTGCCGGGGTCACGCATCACGCTGAACACGTCAAACAGCGGATGCTCGAAAATCGTTTCGGCAAAGGTCCCGTTGGCCGCGTCGTAAACATACAGGCCATTGGTGTCGCGCGAATTCGGCCGTCCACTGACGATCGCGGTGCCTGGGCGCGGCCCGCGGCCGAGGCCTTCGAAATCCGGCGCCCCGTTGGCGCGGTCTTCGCCGCGGAACCGGACGATCTCGATCCATTTGCCTTTGCTGTCGCGCCGGCTCCATGCCGTGCCCTTGCCACCGGAGACGGCGTCTTCGCGCAGCACCGGTTTCAGGTTTGAATCCAGCACCCAGTTGATGGTGTTGAAGCTGCCCGTATCGAGCACATCGAATTTGCCGGTCTTGATGTTCACCTTGCGAAGCTGCGATCCTCCGGTCGACGGCGTCTGCAGCAACACATGATCCGGATCATCAGCAAGGATGTCTTCGATGCTGGCGCTGACCCATCTCGGGAAGCCCTGCTCGGATGAGGGATCATAGAGCGATTTCAGGTCGCCGCCCGACAGGTCGCTGGAAAACACGCGGCTGGTATAGGAAAATCCGAGATCATCATTCGTCGCGCTGCGCTTGCCGCGCGAGCTGCCCTTGCCTTCGACGATCTCGAATTTCTGCTGCAGGCCGAACAGCAGGCGGTCGTTTCCCTTGAACTGCACGAAGGAGAGTTCGAGATTCTGGTCAGCGCGTGCGCGCTGGATCGGCCGGGTGACCAGCGTCTCGCGATTGTGCACGATCAGCATGTCGCCGTTATCGTCGCGAAGGATGCCCGCGACAGTCTTTCCATCAGGCGACAGTGTCGCCGAGCGGAATGTCTCATAGCCGACAAAATAGCTGGTATCGATCTGCGCCTGCGCCGCCAACTGGCCGCCCGCATTTCCAAATACAGCCACCGCAATCGCTGCCGCAGCAGCGCCAACTTGTCCAAGTCGCACGATCAGATGCTCCCGTCTGAAAATAGATTACAACGCCCGGTGACAGGATAGCCGGGAGCCTTCCCCCCCCGTCAAGAAGTTTTGGTAGTGACCTGTGCAAACGGACGGGGTAACAGGCCGGAATGAGCATCCCGCCCGGAGTCCGCCCTCCCCAGATCACTCCGGAAACGGCCCGCCACCTTCAGGAAGGACGGGCTCGACTGAACCGCGGCGACCTGCCCGGCGCGGCCGATCTTGCGCAAGGATTGCTGCGCCGGAACGGCTCCCTGCCTGAGGCCTGGTTGCTGCTTTGCTCCGCCCTGATCCGCATGGGCAGCGCCGATGATGACCGCGCGCTCGGCGATGCGCTGTCCGCCATTCCGGTCGCTCATCCGCTGCATTCTGTCCTTGCTGTGGAGCGCTGCCGCGTGCTGGCGCGCCGGGGGCGTTGCAACGAAGCCGTCAGCCTTGCCCGCCTGATCGAGGCGCATGTCCGCCTCGATGCGCGCCAGCACGACACGCTTTCAAACGTCTACACCAACAGCAGCCTGTTCGACGCAGCGCTACGCCATTCCGATCTCGCCATCGCCCAGATGCCGGACGACCTGTCGACCATCTACAATCGCGGGATGGCGCTGCGCCATCTCGGCCGAATTGACGAGGCGGTGGAACATTTCGAACGCCTGATCCGCATGCGGCAGGATGATGCGATGGCCTTCTTCGCCCTGTCGGACTGCAAGCGCTGGACACCTGGCGAAAACCATATCGCCGCAATCGAAACTGCGCTGGGCTTGCCCCACATTGCCCCCGAAGACCGGGTCCGGCTGAATTTCGCCCTCTACAAGGAGGCGCACGATACCGGCGACCACGGCAAGGCCTGGGCCGCGCTGTCTGAAGGGTGCCGCCTCGCCAGCCTGCCGGCGCCATTCGATGTTGCCGAGCGCACTGCCTATACCGCCTCGATGATCCGCAACTTCACCGGCGGCCTCGACACTCCGCCCACAGAGGGTCCTGCGCCGGTACCGGTTTTCATTGTTGGCCTGCCGCGCTCCGGCACGACTCTGGTGGAGCGCATATTCTCGGCCCACCCGGACGTTACCGACATGGGCGAAACGCACGGCATTTCCCTCGCCCTGCGCGATGCAGCCGGGCTGTCGCGGTTCGGCGAGCTGGACGACGCATCGCTCAGCCGGCTGCCGTCAGTGAACTGGAGCCAGGTCGCCCGCCTCTATCTCGAAAGCCTCAGCTACCGCCGCCCTCAAACCCGGTTCTTTACCGAGAAGCTGCCGCACAATTACTATCTCGTCGGCCCCATGCGCCGCGCCTTCCCGCAGGCCCGCTTCGTGCACTTGCGGCGCGCACCGATGGACACGCTGTTTGGAGCCTACAAGATCCTGTTCGGTGAGGGTTCCTATCTCTGGTCCTACCGGTTTGAAGATCTCGCCGCCGCTTACCGCCTCTATCGCCAGGTGACGGACCACTGGCGCGCCGAGCTTGGCGCCTCCTTCGTTGAGGTCACGCTCGAAACGCTGATCGAAGAGCCGGAAACCGAGATCCGCCGCATCCTTGCCGGCACGGGCCTCAGCTTCCACCCGGATTGCCTCGCCCCGCACAAGGCAGCTGGCGGAGTTTCCACCGCTTCTTCCGCGCAGGTTCGCCAGCCGATCAACCGGCAGGGTGTCGGCGCATGGCGCACCTATGCCGCGCAGCTGGAGCCGCTCCGCAAGCTGCTCGAAGCCGACGGGTTTGTGGACGCCAACGGCGACCCTGTCTGGTAGCTTCCAGACACGCACCCCTTCCCCCCACCAGATCCGAACGCGCGCTTCAGCTCCGCTGGCGCCGGCCGGCATTCCTCCGCATACGGATCACCGCGCCCGGGCGCCTGAACACAAGGCTCCGGAGAAAAGAAAAGGGCGGCAGGTTTCCCTGCCGCCCTCTCATTCTGGGTAGGTGTCTGAAGCTTAGAACTTCACGCGGGCCTGGATCGAGAAGGTCCGGCCGATGACCCACGGAGCGTAGAGCGCTGCGTCGGTGTTACCTTGGTCGAGAACACCCGTCACGGTCTGCGGCGGGAATTCGTCGAACACGTTGTTGACACCGCCAACGATCCGCACGCGGTCGTTCACGTCCCACGCCACCGAGGCGTCGAAGTTCGAGAACGCGTCCGTATCCGGGCCACCGAAGTAAGCCTGTTCCATCGACGGAACGTAGTTGTGGCGAACCTGGAACAGCCAGTCGTCGAGCTGGTAATCGACGGTAGTGACCGTTTTGTACTCCGGCGTTGCGCCGCCGATACCGCCGAACGTGACGCCGAGGAAGTCAACGCCGCCTGCTTCCCACTTGTCGGTGAGCGTCAGCAGGAGGTTCACGCCGAGCGAGCCCGGTGCACCTTTCAGCACTTCGTCGAGATCCAGCTGGTAGTCAGCCTGGATATCCCAACCCTGGATCTCGGTCGTGGCGATCGAGTTCGTCAGCGAGGTGTTGACCGAGGTGATCTGGCCGGTGGCCGGATCACGGACGATCTGCTGACAGTCTGCAGCAGATTGTGCTGTGCCGCCAAGGTTGTTGTAGCAGGAGTTCAGGATCGTCTGGGCGCCGCGGGACACGATCGCATCGGAGAGTTCGATGTCGAAGTAGTCAGCGGTCATACGGAACTGACCCCAGGGCAGGAAGTCGGGCTCGAACACGACACCTGCCGTGAACGTTTCACCGGTTTCCGGATCCAGGTTCGGGTTACCGAAGGCGAAGGCCTGGACCTGAGCGTTGGCTGCGACGAAGGTCGGAGCGTTTGCGATCGGAACGAAGCCGGCGCCGATATTGCCGTTGGTGGTGCAGAACGCCAGCAGGGCCGGGTTCGCCGAAGTCACCGTGTTGCGGCAAGGATCCTGATAGCTCGGGAAGCCCTGGTCACCGGCCTGGAAGGATTCCAGAGCCGACGGTGCGCGGACGGCCTTGTTGTACACGGCGCGGAAGCGGAGCCAGTCAACCGGCGAGTAGCGGGCACCGTACTTGTACGAGTCCACGCTACCGATGGTCGAGTAGTCCGACACGCGGTAGCCAGCTTCGATACCCAGCTCTTTGACGAGCGGCAGGTCTGCGAGCAGCGGGACCGACACCTCGGTGTAGGCTTCGTACACGTCCAGCGAACCGACGATGTTCTGCACGGCGTTGAAGCCGGCAATCTCGCCGCGGCGCTGAGCGTCGTCGACCTGCAGGTTCACTTTGTCGTCGCGGTACTCGAAGCCGACAACCGTCGACACCGGGCCAGCCGGAAGCGTGAACAGGTCGCCGCGGACATAGCCCGAGAACGCTGTCTGTTCGATCATCTGGTTGGCCTGAACGTCCGTCCGCATGAAGCTTGCAGCAGCGGCGCTCGGTGTCAGGGCCGGAGGTCCGAAGATGTCAACGTTCACGCAGTTCGGAAGACGCGCCGCCGCCGGAACGTTTGCGCAGCCCATCACGCCTTGCAGCAGGGCAACGCGGTTGATGTTGTTCTTCAGAGTCTGGTTGAAGCGGCCTTGGCCCCAGCCTGCAGTGAGGTTCCATTCCCAGTTCTCGGTAATGTCGCCCGTGAAGGTGACACGGCCGAGGAGCTGCGAGTTGACGAACTCACCTTCACGCGGACCGATGCCGTTCGAACGCCACGCATAGGTGAAGTTCGCAGCCGGGTTCGGACGCGAGTTGAGGGCTGCCGACAGATCGGGGTGCGGATCGTCCGCGGTGCCCACGATGCCGTCCGCACCTGCGATTGCCGGCGAGCTGACCGGAATCGAAAGACCCGTGATCGGCGTCGCAGCCAGCTGGACCTGGGCAGCGCTGCGAACGTAAGACAGGAACGTCTTCATCCGGATGCTGTCGGTGATGTCATAGTTACCGAAGGTCTGGATGCCCCAGCGCTCGGCAGGCAGGTAGATGAAGTTATCCGGCGCGTAGTTGTAACGCGAGGAGCCTGCAGCGCGCAGCGGCATGCCGCACGAACCGGTGGTCGAGTTGCCGCCGAAGTAAGGCGTCAGCTGGCCCTGGTCGTTGAACGACAGGTTGCCGCCGTTGACGGCCACGCCCGGGGTTGCCGGGTTACAGTCGGTGTTCGCAGCTGCGAACTGGCCGGCCGTGGCAGGGTTGGTCGACAGGTTCTGGAACGGGTTTGCCGCGTTGTTGGAGATCTGGCCCCAAGGCGGGGTGGCCGAACCACCGTTGAACACGAACACCGAGTAGCCCGGGAAGTTCGTCAGGATGTTCTGACGGGCAGCCAGGTATTCATCGAGCGTGTCGACAACCCGGCCGGCGCCGAGCGCATAGCCGCCGTTGACGAGGTCATAGCCGTAGACGACCGACGCGGAAACGCGCGAGTAGTCATACTGGCTCTGCTTCACGCCATCGCGGTTGAAGTACGAGGCGTAGGTAACCAGGTTACCGCGGCCGTTGTCGAAGTTGCCACCGAACAGGAAGTCAGCGGTTTCGTACTGGGCATTGCCGTCAAAGCCGCCGCCGCCACCAACGGTGATCTGGGCGCCTTCATAGTCGTCCTTCAGGATGAAGTTGACGACGCCGGCAATGGCGTCCGAACCGTACACGGCCGAAGCGCCGCCGGTGATGATTTCGATGCGCTCGATGTTCGAGGTCGGGATCGAGTTGAAGTCCACCGACATGTCGGTTGAGGTGCCGCCCGGCACCCGGCGGCCGTTGATCAGCACCAAGCTGCGGCCGGTGCCCAGGTTGCGCAGGTTGGCGGTGTTCAGACCCGAGGCGGCCACGCCCGAGAAGGTGGACTGGGTGCGCGAGGCGCCGAAGGCCGGCGAGAACTGCGGCAACTGGGTGGCGATGTCGGCAAAGTTCTCCATGCCGACATTGGCCAGGGTTTCGGCGGTGACCGAGACCACCGGGGTCGAGCTGGTGAGGTTGGGGCGCACGATGCGCGAACCCGTCACCACCACGGTTTCGAGTTTGTCGGCCTTGTCGGCCGCAGGCTCGGTCTGCGCAAAGCTGGCGCTGAAGGGGAATGCCAGGCCGAGGGTGGCAATGGCGGCGCAATTGATCGTCGAACGCTTGAACATGGGTCAGAACTCTCCGGATGGGTGAACAAGGCCAGACTTGGCGCGGGATCCAGCCGCGCACAGGCCACAGCCCCTTGTGCAACACCTGCTGCGAAGCCGCTGCCGCCGCCATCCGGTCTGGACGGCCGGGCCGCGTACTTCGCCCCGGGGTCGTGCCGTGTGCCCGTCCTGCTGGTACACGGCCTGGGCAATCCCCGGGCCTCCTCGCGTGGTGTGCGCTGAAGAGCGGCGGATTCTTCGGAGCCCCCCCTAGGGGTGACCCTAGTCACGCCATATCGGGTGAACCCTGATTGCTGCACCGAGCCAGTGCGCCGTACCCGGCGCCAGGCCCTGTATCCGCAGGTTTCCGGGGCTGCCACAGCGCGGAAAGTCACCCGCTGTCTTCCGGGTGTGTCTGTTGTTTCCGTGCATCAGCCTGCTGGGCTCGGCTGAGCCGGAAATGAAAAAGGCCGGCAGAGCCGGCCTTTTGGGGGGGGGGTGTCAGATCAGTCGATCAGAACTTGTAGGTGCCCGTGAACTGCACGGTGCGCAGCTTCGGATCGGCGTAGCGCGGGTCGTAGCCCACCTGGTGACCCGAGGAATCACGCAGGGTGAACGGAGGCGCCTTGTTGAAGCGGTAGCTGCCTTGGCAATCCCAGGTGTAGTACTCGGGAACATTGATGGACAGCGCCACGCGCACCGGC
>DNFL01000147.1:0-7070 GCA_003486945.1 Hyphomonas sp.
GGGGGGGCGGGCGGCGGCGCGGCCGCGGCGCGCTCTCCTTCACGGCGCCCCCCCCCGCCCCCCCCCCCGCCAATCGCATGGGGTAGGCTGTTGGACTGCCTCTGCGGCTGCCCCCCCCCCCCCCGCCTCCCCACCCTTCACCGCCGGCGACGCCGGGGGGGAGGAGACGGGGGGGGGGGGTGGGGGCGGCGGGCGGCGGGGCGGGGCCGCGGGCCCCCCCCCCCCCCCCTGGCCGGGGGGGGGGGGGGGGGAACCCCCGGGGGGGGGCGGGGAACAACTCCCCGCCCCCGGGGGAGGGGCTGGCGGGGCTGAAAACTTTCACCTATTTTTTTTCCCCCTCCGTGGGGGGGGCGGGGGGGGGGGTACGCGTCTGCTCCACGGGGGGCGACGAGGCAAATTTTGAGGGCCGATCCTGCGCCCGCAATCCCCGCGACCTTGTACTTCGCGAGCCATGTGTCCGTTTCCGGCGAGCGGTGGGATTTCGAAGCAACGGCGGTGAGGCCGGCGGCAGGCGCGGGACGGATCCTGAGCGGATTTCGCTTGGCCGGCGGCGGGCCGTCTGAGGCGGCTTTGGCCTGCCAGGCGTGGGAAGGACTTTCGGCAACGAACAGGCGGTGCAGGGCGGGGGCGTAGACAACGCCCATGACCGGGCGGCCGTGTTCGATGATCGCGATATTGACCGTGAACTCGCCGTTCTTGGCGACGAATTCCTTCGTGCCGTCGAGCGGATCGACCAGGGCGAAGCGGGAGCCATGTTCCGGCATGTCCCCGCCGGCGACGGCCTCTTCCGCGATCACTTTCAGGCCAGGCTCGGCTTCGGCGAGGCCTTTAAGGATGATCGCCTCGGCAAGGCCGTCTGCTTCGGTCAGGACCGAGTTATCGTGCTTGCGTTCGACAGAGAAATCCGTGCGGTAGACCCGCATGATCTCTTTGCCTGCCGCCAGCGCGATGCGGGCGAGCGTGTCCGGCGTAATCGCCATGGCGGCTACTGCATCACGCTGAGGAGTTCGACTTCGAACTGGAGGTCAGCGTCCGGCGGGATCGGGCCGCCAGGCGTGCCCTGCTGACCATAGGCGAGTTCGGACGGGATCCACACCATCCAGCGGTCGCCCGGCTTCATCTTGGCAAGGGCTTCGACCCAGCCGGGGATGAGGCCGTTCGACGGGAAAGCTTCGGGGTCGCCGCGCTCGAAGGAGGAGTCGAACAACTCTCCGGTATCTGCAAGGCGGCCTTCATAGTGAACCAAAACGAATTGTCCGTTCACGGGCGATTGGCCGGACGCATCGCCGCTCGCGAGGACGATATGCTGAAGGCCGGATTCGGACTTCACGACTTCCGGGGCATCTGGATTCCAAGGGAAGTATTTCTGCCATGCGGCCTTGTCCGACGTTTTCGGAACTTCGATTTCGAGAAGCTCGACGAGGAAGACGAGATCGTCGCCAGCCTTGATCACGTTGCCGCGTGCCTGTACGCCATAGGCGAGGGCGTTGGGGATGTAGAACAGGTATTCTCCGCCTTCGGACATTTCCTGCAGGCCGAGTGTCCAGCCGGGGATGACCTGATCGAGACGGAAGGTTGCCGGCGTGCCGCGGTCATATGAGGAATCAAACTTCTCGCCGGTGGCGAGGCGGCCTTCATAGTGGACTTTCACACGATCGGTCGAAACCGGCTTGCGGCCGTCCTTCCTGCCTTCTTTCAGTACGACATATTGCAGGCCCATCGGGCCATTCTTGACGTCCTTGCCGTCGGCTTTCCAGGGAAGGTGTTTCTTGAAGGCTGCGGGCATGACGTCTTCCGAATGAGTGCTTGAGAGGGAGGGTCCTGTCGCAGAGGGATTGGACCGGACGAAATAGGCCGCTGCGAACAGGGTAAGGATCAGGACAATGACCAGTGGCATTGGCGAGCCGCTTTTGGCTTCAGGTGTGCTGGAAGGCGTATCGTTCGACATGGGTCTACCTGTTTGTATGCGGAGTTTCTGGTTCAGATGGCGCGCGGCGGATAGCCTGCCTGGGCGAGGGCGTCGATGACTTCCTGCGTGTGCTGACTGTCGCGCGTTTCCATCAGGATGTCGAATTCAGCGCCCTTAGCCGGCACATCCAGCGCGATGCGGTTGTGCGCGACTTCCATAATGTTCGCGCCATTGTCGCCTATGATCTTGGAGACCAGGGCTAGCAGGCCGGGCCGATCATCGCCTACGATACGGATACGGGCGAGGCGGTTTTCGCGCACAAGGGCGCGTGTCAGCACCGAGGCGAGAAGGCGCGTGTCGATATTGCCGCCGCACAGGACGAGGCCGATCTTCCGGCCATAGAAGCGCGACGGATGCGCGAGAAGCGCAGCGAGGCCAGCGGCGCCGGCGCCCTCTGCGATCGTCTTCTCAACTTCCGTATACAGAGTGATCGCGCGCTCGAGGTGTTCTTCCTCAACCAGGAGAACATCATCGAGCAGCTGTTCGCAAATGCGGCGTGTGATCACGCCGACCTCTTTTACCGCGATGCCTTCCGCAATCGTCGCGCCGCCCATCTTGGGGGACTTGCCGCGCAGCGCCGCGTGCATGCAGGGATACATCGCCGCCTCGACGCCGATCACCTTGATGTCGGGCTTCAGCGCCTTGGCCGCTGTCGCGATGCCGGAAATCAGACCGCCGCCGCCGATCGGCACGACAAGCGTGTCGAGGTCCGGATTGTCGGCCAACATTTCGAGCGCGATGGTGCCCTGGCCGGCGATGATATCGGCATCGTCAAACGGGTGGATGAAGACGAGGCCTTCCTTCTCGCCGAGCTTCAGCGCGTAGTCCTTCGCCTCGTCGAAGATCATGCCTTCAAGAATGACGCGGGCGCCGTGGTCGCGCGTATGCTCGACCTTGTTGAAGGGCGTGGTCTCCGCCATCACGATGGTCGCCGGGATGCCAAGGCGGCGGGCATGGTAGGCAACGCCCTGCGCGTGATTGCCGGCAGAGGCTGCGATCACGCCGCGGCGCTTTTCTTCTGCGTTCAGCTTTGAAAGCTTGTTCAGCGCGCCCCGTTCCTTGAAGGCGGCGGTGTATTGCCGGTTCTCGAACTTGATCCAGACCTCCGCTCCGGTGATGGCCGACAGGGTCTTGGAATGGGCCAGCTCCGTGCGCTCGATCTGGCCTTCGAGCACTTTGGCAGCCGCCTGCACGTCGGCAAGCGTCACGGGAAGGTCTGGGGGCAGGGTGTCAGGCATGGGCGCGGTCCGGGGGTCGAAAGCGCGCGCACCCTATGCGGGCGGGGGTTAATTTACAAGCAAACCCGCTGTTCCCGGCGCCGGGTCGTGCTCGGCCACCCAGTGGGCGGGGCCGATGGCGACGAGTTGGGGTTGGTACTGCTCCGCTTCCGGGTCGTCCACGACCTTGGACTTGAGGAAGCGCAGGGCCGCCCGGCTGTCGAGCGGGCTCGGCAGGTCGCCTGTCAGGCGCAGCCGCTCGCGGGTGCGCTCGCTTCGGGGGTCGGCGTTCGGCACGGCGGCGATCAGGGCCTTGGTATAGGGGTGGCGGGCCTCGGTATAGATTGTGTCGCGTCCTGCGAGTTCGACCACGCGGCCGAGATACAGCACCATCACCCGGTGGCTGACCTGGCGGACCACGGCGAGGTCGTGGCTGATGAAGATCATCGCGAGCCCGAATTCCTTCTGCAGCTCGATCAGCAGGTCGACGACCTGTGCTTGCACCGACACGTCGAGGGCCGAGACGGCCTCATCGCAGATCACAAGCTTCGGCTGCAGGATCATCGCGCGGGCAATGCCGACGCGCTGGTTCTGGCCGCCGGACAGCTCGTGCGGGTAGCGGTTGATGAGGTTCGGGTCGAGGCCCATGCGCGGCAGGATTTCGCGCACGCGTGCTTCGCGTCCGGCTTTGTCGAGCTGGGGCTCGTGCACGAGCAGCGGCTCGGCGATGGAAGCGCCGATGGTCATGCGCGGGTCTAGGCTGGCGAGCGGGTCCTGGAAGACGATCTGGAGATCGCTGCGCAGGGCGTTCATTTCCGTGCGGCTGGCATCCGTCAGGCTCTTGCCGAGCCAGGCGACGGCGCCGGCTGTGGGCGGGATGAGGCGCAGCACGCCGCGGGCGAGGGTCGATTTTCCGCACCCGGATTCTCCGACCACACCCAGTGTCTCGCCTGCGCGCAGATCGAAGCTGACGCCGTTGACAGCCTTCAGCGGTTTGCGCTTGCCGAAGAGGCCGCCTTTCACCTGGATCGGGAAGTGGATCTTCATATCGTCCACCTTCAGCACCGGCACAGTCTCCGGGGCAGGGGCGGGGGCGAGTGCGGGGCGGCCGGGCGGGTCCGGCTGGTCGATGCGCGGCACTGCGGCGAGCAGCATTTTCGTGTACTCATGCTTCGGCGCGTAGAAGATCTCGTCAGTCGTCCCTTGTTCCACAATCTCGCCGTGGCGCATGACGATCACGCGGTCGCACATGCGCGCGACGACGCCCATGTTGTGCGTGATCAGAACGATGCCCGTGCCGGTCTCGCGTTTCAATTCGTCCATCAGCTCAAGCACCTGCGCCTGAACCGTGACATCGAGTGCCGTGGTCGGCTCGTCGGCGATCAGCAGTTTCGGGCCGCAGAGCATCGCGATGGCGATCATCACGCGCTGGCGCATGCCGCCGGAAAGTTCGTGCGGGAATTGGTCGAGCCGGCGGGCGGCTTCCGGGATGCGCACATGTTCGAGCCACTCGACGCAGCGCGCGGTCGCTTCATCGCCCTTGATGCCCTGATGCAGGGCGAGGATCTCGCGCATCTGCGCACCGACGGTCATGTGCGGTGTAAGGCTGGTCAACGGGTCTTGGAAGATCATCGACATCTGGGCGCCGCGAATGCGCCGGAGTTCGGAGATCGAGGCCGTAAGCGTGTCGGTGCCGTTGAACAGGATTTCGCCTGTTGCGCGACCATTCTCGGCGAGAAGCCCCATCGCGGCGAGCGCCGACTGGCTCTTGCCGGACCCGCTCTCGCCGACTATGCCGAGACATTCGCCGGCAGCGACATGGAAGGAAACGCCGCGCACCGCGTTGACGGTGCCATCAGGCGTGTCGAAATCGACCGCGAGGTCTTTGACAGTCAGAATGGTCATGCCCCGAGGAGTAGCGCCGCAGGGCCGGGGCGCAAGAGGTTGGGCGCAGAAAAGGACCGCGCCGCATTCCATGTGCGTTGGAATGCGGCGCGGCGGGCCGAAACCGGCGGGGGAACTCGCCTAGTACTTGTAGGCGAGGCCGATGCCGACCACGAGCGGGTTGATGTCGACATCCGCGTTCACCTTGGCGCCAAGCGCGGTGGTGAAGTCGACCGTCACATCCGTATTGATCCAGATCTTCTTGACATCGGCGTTGATGGCCCAGCCGCCTTCCTTGCCGTCGAGGTCATAGTCGAAACCGACCTGCAGGGCAGGGCCGAAGCTCGGGTCATAGTCGATGCCATCGGCAACCGGGCCTTCGTCTTCGTTAAAGAAGAAGGTCGCGTTCACACCGGCGCCGACATAGGGCTTGAACTTCGAGCCGTTCTTGAAGTGGTACTGCAATGCCAGCGTCGGCGGCAGCAGCCACACATCACCAAGATCCACCGTCGCGTTGGTCAGGGCGGCAGGAACGGTGACGTTCACGGCCTTCACATCGTGCGGCGTGACGGCGAGGATCAACTCGGCCGCGATCTTGTCGGTGAAGAAGTAGGTGATGTCGAACTCGGGCACATAGGACTGGTCGATGCTGGCGCTGCCAGCGAGGCCGGTGCTGCCGACAGACAGTTTGGCGGACTCGTCCGGAGTGACATTGATGACGCGTGCGCGCAGCATCCAGGGATTGCCTTCAGCCGATGCGGTGCCGGTGATGCCGACGATTGCGCTCGTAGCCAGAAGCGCGGCGGAGAGGATCTTTTTCATGCGGAGTTTCCTTCTGTTTCCGGGAAGATATGACCTTCAGCTAAGCCTCTGATTTAAAGTGTGAAATTGACCAGTTTGACGCGCGTCTGCGCGCCGCGCGACACGTGCGCCCGCTTAGGTAATCGTCCGTATTGAGACTATTCCCGGCAGGGCGCAATTTCAGCGAACTGCGGAGGGGACCCGCACAGGAAGAGATGGCCTGGAAGGCGCAACAGGGACGCGCGGGGCGGCAAATACGCCTGCCCTAAGGAAAGGCTTGAACTTCCGGGCTCCAGTTGGGAACATGGGATCTTTCCCTATTCCTGCTGGAGTGACCCCGGATGCCTGTCATCAATTTCCTGACCCAATGCGTGTTTGATGCTGGCGCGCTCAAACAGCTCGGTGCACTTGCCAAGGGGAAGGGCATCACGCGCCCGTTCATTGTCACCGATGCAGGCATCAAGGCGTCCGGCATCCTGGCGAAGGTCGAGGACGCCTTGGGCGTTCCGCCTGCCGGCGTGTTTGCCGAAACAACGCCGAACCCCACCGAAACGCAGACCAAGCAGGCCGTGAAGCTCTACAAGGAATCCGGCGCGGACGGCATCATCGCGGTCGGCGGCGGATCGTCGATGGACCATGCGAAAGCGATCGGCTTGCTCGCGAGCCATTCCGAGCCACTCGAGACATATGCCGCGATCATCGGCGGCGCCAAGAAAATCGGCAAGATCCCGCCGCTGATTGCCATTCCGACAACGGCGGGAACGGGCTCTGAAGTTTCCGTCGGCATGGTCATCATCATGGAGAATGGCCGCAAGGAAACTTTTGCCTCGCCGAACCTCATCCCGGTCGTCGCGCTGTGCGATCCGGACCTGACACTTGGCCTGCCGGCGCACCTGACCGCCGCCACGGGCATGGACGCACTGACCCATTGCATAGAGGCTGTGCTGACCCCGACCATCAATCCGCCTGCGGAAGGTATCGGCTTTGATGGCGCGCACCGCGCCTTTGGCATGGGCATGTTGAAGCGGGCCGTGAAGGACGGCTCCGATGCTGAGGCGCGCTGGCATATGATGATGGCGAGCTATGAAGGCGCGCTCGCTTTCGTGAAGGGCCTTGGCGGCGTGCATGCGCTCAGCCATGCAGCTGGCCGGTTGCACGAGAAGAAGCTGCACCATGGCACGCTCAACGCCGTGTTCCTG